>JBBRIB010000074.1:0-9941 GCA_038221745.1 Verrucomicrobiales bacterium | reverse complement strand
CCTGCAAGGTGCGAACTACCTCCGCGCCACCAAGCCGGATCTCAACCTCCGAATCCAAAAATCCGGCAGCTTCGCCACCGAAGGCAATTGGCAGATGGGCGGAGAACTCAACGAAAAGAAGTGATTTGAAAACGCACGACCCAGGCTCAAGCTGCTGCAATACCGAGACCGCCGTCCTCCACGCCCATGGACTGCGGAAAACCTATGGCGGTCGCGCCGTCGTCGATGGCGTTACCATCACTGTCCAGCCCCGCGAAATCGTCGGGTTGTTAGGCCCTAACGGAGCGGGAAAAACCACTTCCTTCTACATGATCGCCGGCCTCGTCCCCGCCGATGCCGGCTCGGTCCGTTTCAACGGCCACGATATGTCCAGGATGCCGATGCACCGCCGCGCCCGCCTCGGCCTCGGCTACCTGCCGCAGGAAGAATCCGTCTTCCGCAAACTCTCGGTGCTCGATAATCTGTTGGCCATTCTCGAAACCCGCCCGAACCTCAACAAGGCCGAGCGCTTCGACCGCGCCCACGATCTGCTCTCCCGCTTCGGCATCGCCAAGCTTGCCAAGTCCATCGCCATCACTCTCTCCGGCGGGGAAAAACGCCGCCTCGCCATCGCCCGCTCACTTTGCTCGGACCCCACCCTCCTGATGTTGGACGAGCCCTTCGCCGGCATCGATCCCATCGCCGTCGAGGACATCCAGCGCATCGTCCGCGAGCTGCGCGACCGCGATGGCCTTGCCATTTTAATCACCGACCACTCCGTCCGCGAGACCCTCACCATCACTGATCGTGCCTTCCTCATCCACGATGGCCGCGTCATCCTTGAAGGCGTCTCCGATGAACTCGTCAACGACCCCATCGCCCGCAAACACTACCTCGGCGAAGATTTCCGCATGTAGCCCCCTGCAGCGGGAGCTGAGGCTTTGTTGAGGAGAAGTTCCGGACCGGATCATTGCAGGTATTCAGATCGATGCTAAACTTCGCCATTATGAAACGACGTTTGGCATGGCTGTTTGCCATTTTATCCGCTCTCTACCTTCTCATCGCCGGACCGATCCCGGACCCGATTCCCTTCGTGGATGAAGCCACCGCCTTGTTGATTTTTGTCAAATCCATGGCTTACCTCGGTTATGATGTGAGAAAATGGATACCATTTCTGCGCAAAGGAAAAACCAGGAAATCGCCCAAGCCGAACGCGAATCCAAACGTGACCATTGATGTATGAGCAGGAAATTTCCTTGCAAGGACGTGATCGAGGCCTACGTATTTGCTGAGTCATGGATGCCACATATTTACCACCTGCCCGTATCAAAGGTCCATGGGCGGTCACTTTTTTCGGCCTGGTCGCCATTGGCGGCTTGATCGCAATGCCCCTGCTGGTCGGCGCACCCAATCCAGAAAAAATGCCAGATCTGGTGCGGTTTTTCGGGCGATTCCACCCGGTTCTCCTGCATTTGCCCATCGGTGTCTTCACACTGATCCTGATTCAGGAATTGGGGCTTATCTTCGGGAAAAATTCATCTGAAGCACGGCAAACTTCTCAGTTCCCAATGTTCTTTGGGGCCGCGAGTGCCATCATCGCGGTTCTTGCGGGTTTCTTGCTCTATCAAGGTGAGGACTACGGAGAGTCCGCCCTCATTTCCCGCCATTTGACGGGGGGCATCATCTTCGCATGCGTGGCGGTGGTCACCCTCATCGTGAAATCATGGACCATCGCACGGGTTGGCAATCCCGCATTTTACCGTGCATTGCTTTTCGGCAGCGTCGGTGTGATGGGCTTGACCAGCCACGATGGGGCCTCGATCACCCACGGCGAGGGATACCTCACCAAGTATGCGCCGCCTCCGATCCGAAGCATCCTTGGAATTGAGGAGAAAAAGTCCGAAAAACGTGAAAAATCGGAAAAGCCCTTGAATGCCGCCGCCGAGACTCAAGTCCCCGTGGTTTATACAGACCTCATCGCACCAATCCTTGAACGCCGCTGCGTGCAATGCCACAAAGAAGGCAAAGCCAAAGGAAAACTGCGCATGGACACCTTTGAAATGCTCGTCAAAGGAGGCGCGGAAGGCCCTGCGTTCGAGGTTGGAAACTCCGACAAAAGCAACATCATCATCCGCCCCGAGCTTCCTGAAGACGACGAGGAGCACATGCCCCCGGAAGGCAAGCCAGACATCGAGAGTCATGAACTTGCCGTCCTGAAGTGGTGGATCGATAGCGGCGCAGACCCGAAAAAAACATTGGTTGAAATCGAGATTCCCACACCCATCAAAGAGGCGATCGCCAAGCTCCTCCCTGCAGCTGCTGCGGGTGCTGCCACCAAGGAAGAGGCCGCGACGGCCAGGAAAATGCCTGCCGGCCCGGATGCGCAGCTCCAAGCCTCCATCCTCGCCCTTTCCAAGGATTTCCCCGGAGCCATCAGCTTCGAAGCCCAAGGTACTACCGACCTCACCTTCACCGCTGTTTCCCTTCGCGGGAATTTTGATGACGGCGGCTTCAAAAAGTTGCAAAAATTCCTGCCCCTCCTCGTTTCCCTCGACCTGTCAGCCACCAAGATCACCGATCAATCCGTGGCCATGCTCACTGCGGCACCCAAGCTCCGGATGATCCGCCTGGCAGAAACTCAAATTACCGATGCTGCGTTGGACAACCTCGTCAAACTCGCTGCCTTGGAGTCCATCAACCTCTACGGCACAAAGGTAACCGATGCCGGCATCAGCAAGCTCTCCGCCCTGCCCAACCTCAAGCGCCTTTACCTATGGCAGACCGCCATCACCCCGGAAGCGATCAAAGCCCTCAAGGAAAAACTCCCGAGCTGCGAAATCATCGCCGGCACCGGGGCCTAACCCTCAGGCAGGCTGCTGTTGGGAAATACAATGCAGCGTGCCGCCTTCTTCCACCAGATCAAGGCAATCAATGCCGATGATTTCCCGTCCTGCAAACAGCTCGCGAATCAGCCCTAAAGCTCGATCATCATTTCTCGGCTGCTGGAACGTCGGCACCAGCACGCCTTCATTCAAGATAAGGAAGTTCACGTAGGAAGCTGGCAGCACCGGCAATCTCCAGCCCACCACTTCACAAGCTTCCGGCAGCGCGATTTCAATCACCTCAAACGCCCTTCCATTGGGCCCGAGGAAAGAACGTAGTCGGCCTAGATTCTCATCAAGGATCGCTCGGTTCGTATTGCTGGAATCCACGCATGCCAGGATCGTTTGAGGATCGATGAATCGCGCCAGATCATCAATGTGCCCATCCGTGTCATCCCCTGCAATCCCCCCCCGCAGCCACAGAATTTCCGAAACACCCAGCCCCTCACGAAGGCGGTTTTCGATCTGATCCCGGTCAAGCGTTGGATTTCTGTTAGGATTCAACAACACCGCCTCCGTCGTCAGCAGCTGCCCCGCGCCATTGATTTCGATGGCCCCGCCCTCTAGAATCATCCCCCCGTTGAAAAGGCGTTTCCCGAGAGCCGCCGCCACTTTTGCCGGAATTCCGTTGTCCAAATCCCATGGGGGAAACTTGCCCCCCCACGCATTGAATTCCCAATCCGTCACCGCCACCTCGCCCGTTTCCCGGTGCTTCACAAATATCGGCCCGTGATCGCGGCACCAGACATCGTTGTGAGGATGATCAAACAGCTCCACTCGCTCGGGCAGTGCTTTCGCACGATTGCATTCTGCCAAGATCGCCTCGTGATCCTTCACTGGCGCGTTGATCCGAACCGTTTCGAACCTGGAAATTCCCGCCGTGATCTCAGCAAACTTTGCCCACATTACCTGCCGCTTCCCCCCGCCCCAATGCCGTGCGTCCTCTACAGGCCATGACAGCCAAACCGCCTCCTGTGGTGCCCATTCAGGTGGCATCGCAAATCCAGCAGCAATAGCGGTCATGCAAGAAGCATGCAGGCAAGGTCCGGCATCTTGCCAGCTTTCATTGTTCCACCCAAAAAAACCACCACCGGATTTTGGTTCACATCGCAATTATGAAACAATTATTAGAGACACGACAATTATTAGAGACACAAATAATCACAATTCTACTTGCCGACGGGTTTTGGTGGCGGTATGGAACACCCATGGCTTACCAATTATCAATTATTAGAGACACAAATAATCGCAATTCTACTTGCCGACGGGTTTGGTGGCGGTATGGCACACCCATGGCTGACCAATTATTAGAGACACCAATTATTAGAGACACAAATAATCACTATTTGCTTGCCGATGGGTTTTGGTGGCGGTATGAAACATCCATGGCTAAACAACGTTGGATAGTTCCTTGGGCAGATTCTGAATCGAAACCGGCTTTATACCATTGTGTCGCTCGGGTGGTTGATAAGCGCTTTGCGTTTGAAGCGGCTGATAAAGAACAGTTCCGGATCTATTTGCGGATGATGGAGAACTTTTCAGGTTGCCGGGTGCTGGCTTACTGCGTCATGTGCAATCACTTCCATATTTTGCTGGAGGTGACACCCAGGCCGAAGGAAGTGCTGACCGATGAGCAATTGCTCAATCGGCTCGGGGCGCTCTATTCCGAGGCGTTTGTCGCCACAGTGGAAAAAGAGTTGATACAGGCGCGGGAGGTGGCAGCCATCGGACCAGCTGAAGACGCGGAGACGTATGTTCAGCGGATTCATGAGCGGTTCACCTACCGGATGCATGATTTGTCCGAGTTTATGAAGACGTTGCTTCAGCGTTTCACCCGCTGGCACAACACACGGACGAATCGGCGTGGCAACTTGTGGGAGGAAACATTTAAAAGCGTAGTCGTGGAGGATGGTCTCGCATCTCGGACAATGGCCGCCTACATTGATCTTAATCCTGTGCGTGCGGGCATGGTCGCAGATCCGGCGGATTACCGTTGGAGCAGCTACGGCGAGGCGATGGGTGCTACCAGCAAGGGAGGGGCAAAGGCGAAGGCGGGATTGGTGCGAGCCATCATGGCACACAAAGGATGCAAAGCAGATGCGCGGCAATGGGCCGGGGAGGTGTCGAGGAATTACCGGATGCTGCTTTTAGAAGATGGAGTGGAGCAGTTACAGGAGGTCGTGAGCGAGGCGGGCGAGCTCGAGTTGAAAGTGAGGCGAAAGGGGATCAAGCGCGAAGCGGCGGCAGCTGAGTTGGTGCAATTGGAACGCGGTAGAAATGTGGCGATGAGTAGAATGCTGCAGTGTCGGGTGAGATATTTTACGGATGGGGCGGTGATTGGAAGCCGGGACTTCGTGGAGGAGATGTTTCAGAAATCGCGAGAACGATTTGGTCCGAAGAGGAAAGATGGTGCGAGGAAATGGCGTGGCAAGGGAGAAGCTGCGGCAGGTGTGCTGTGGAGTGTGAGGGATTTGCGGGTTGGGCATTGAGAAAGCAGAGTCCATAGAATCCTGCGAAGCCAGCAAGACGAGACATGGCAAGCGCCGCTAACAGCCCTGTCAGCAACGTCAGGAGTATTGTGAACTACAACTTCCGTTTGAACGGGCACCCCCGCTGGTGGAGTCGCTATCATTTTGAGGTTGAGTGTCGAAGCGGGTAAGGGGCGCGAAAATCCATGGCGGGGGATTGGGCGGCTCATCGGCATCGGCGGTCATAGACACGCCGCTACAGAGCGGAGGATTGAGCGGTTCATCGGCATCGGCGGTCATGGAGGCGCCGCTTGAGGGTGCTTAGCTTTTCTCCGTAAAGCTGAGGCCGAGTTCGTTTTCGAGGCCGGTGATTTTGCCGCGCTCGCGGGGCTCGATGAAGGCAATGGAAATACCTTTTTTCCCAGCTCTGGCGGTTCTGCCGCTACGATGGGTGTAGTATTCGGTTTGCTCGGGGAGCTGGTGGTGGATGACAAATGAGAGTGCCTCGACATCGATGCCACGGGCGGCCACATCAGTGGCGATGAGGAACTGGACTTTTTTGTTTTTGAAGGCGCGCATGACCTTATCGCGTTCCTTCTGGGTGAGATCGCCATGGATCACATCGACGGGGAATTGGCGCACGGCGAGCTGCTTGGCAAGGACGATGGCCCCGGCGCGGGTACGACAGAAAATGATACCGCGCTCGTCTTTTTGTTTTTTGAGAAACTCAGTGATGAAGTCCGTTTTATCATCCCGCGAGCAAATGATGAAGCGGTGGTCGATATCACGATTGACGACGTGGGTTTTATCAATCCTGAGCAGGTGCGCCTTGGGAGACATGTAGTCTTTGATAAGGCCCTGGATGGCATCCGGGATGGTGGCGGAAAACAGCCAGGTGCTACGGCGGCTGCGGGTGAGCGCGAAAATTTTGACGAGCTCCTTCTTGAATCCCATGCTGAGCATTTCATCGGCCTCATCGAGGATGAGGTGCTTGACGGCGGCGAGGGTGAGGGCCTTGCGATTGAAGAGATCCACGAGGCGGCCGGGCGTGGCGACGAGGATGTGGGTGGGGCGCTGGAGTGCTGCGATCTGGCGGTCGATGTCTTCCCCACCGCAAACGGCTTCGGTGAAAATCTTCTCGGTGTGCTTGGTAAAGCGGAAGAGTTGCTTGGCGATTTGTTTGGCAAGCTCGCGGGTGGGGGCGAGGATGAGGGCCTGGATTTCGTTTGCGGTGGGATCGATCTTGCTGAGCAGGGGCAGGCCGAAGGCAGCGGTTTTCCCCGTGCCCGTTTGCGCTTGGGCGATGAGGTCTCCGTTGTTCTCCAACAAAAACGGGATTGCCTCTTCCTGGATGCGGGTGGGGGTGTGGATCCCAAGTTCTTCGAGGCCCTTGATCAATTTTGGGGAAACCCCGAGTTCTTTGAAAGTTTTCAACGTATTATCAATTCTTTGTTAGATAGTTTTGCTCGCTCACAGATTTGAGAAAGTAAAATCAATGCCTTTGCGGCTCCAGGCTTGGGTGATGTCTTTTTCGAGTTGCTCGAAAGTGCGGCCATCGAGCAGAAGAGCGAGGGATTCTTCGGCATCCTTGTCTTCGAGCAGAGCGCTGAGGTAGGATTTGATGCGTTTGCCATCGCCCTCGCCATCGAGTTTGAGGAAATAGGTGGTGATGAGCATCCCGCAGCCGTAGTTGAGCTGAGCGTCTGCCATGAAGGTCCGGTAATCCTGCAGCATGAATTCCTTGAGGCGAGGCAATGTGATTTTTTTACCCAACGCACGGCCGCCCATGTTCTTGATGCCGTAGCCGGTGGCGTATTCCACGATATCATCGAAATTACCGCGGATATTGTAGCCGCCGGAGCGGTAAGGAGTGGCGGCGATGTATTCGGCGATGCCTTCGCTGAACCATCCGAGGGCGCCTTTTGCGAAATAGGCCTCCGGGGTAAGCTGGTGGGTGAGTTCGTGGGGGATGGTCTTGCTGCTTTTATCGCGATCAATCATGTAGCCACTCCCCACGGGCCGCACTCCCAGGCTGGTGAGCGGCACCATGACCACGCCGGAACCGCTCATGAAGACACCTGCAGTGCCGGGTGGGCCGCCCAGGTCGGTGTAGGCCTCGACTTTTTCCAAGAGCCGGATCTGATACTTGCCGGAAACCTTCTTGCCACTCCGCAAGCCCAGCGGCAGTGACCGGCAGTAAAGATGGGTGGCCTCGAACATCACGGCGAAACCCTTCACCAAGGAGGCCGCGAGCCGCACATCGCAGGTGTAGCGGTAATTCGCAGACTCGTAGATGAAACGTTTTTTCTCGGCATTTTCCTCGACGATCTTGATTTCAGGATCCTCGGAAAAGCTGATGCGGTCCGGCCACGGTGCATCGAAGTTCGCGATGGCTTCCTCTGCGGCAGCGGGCTTTGGCGACGTTTTTTGCGAGTTTTCCTCAACGTATTTGCGGTCAGCGGCTACAAGTTTTTCGAGGGGAAATGGCAATTCACGGCCATCGGTGAGTTTGAGAATCACGTCTTTTCCAGCGGCCCGGACGAGCGTGGCGCGCACTTCGCGGCCTTGGGAATCCGTCCATGAGCGCATCTCCTCGGCGAAGGCAAGCGGACTGAAAAGGATGAGGATGAGTAGGCGCATGGCTTGGGAATGGTGGGTCTCCCGGCAGAATCTGAGGCCATTCCGTGAAAAGGAAAGCACGGAGCGGATAAGTCGCTGCTTGGAAATCTCCAGACCTGCGCCATGCTCGCCACGAGAACATGGAAAAAACGGCAGAAACCGAGAAAAGTAATGAGATGGACACCACGCTCCCGATTCCGGGATTTCGGCAGGATTTGGCCGTTTTGATGAAGGTGCGGCTGAATTTCTTCGTGCTCGTGACGGCGTTCTTCGGCTTCATGTTGGCCTCGCGGGGTGGCGAGATCGACTGGATGCAACTCCTGCACACGATGATCGGCACGGCGTTGGCGGCATTTGGTTCGTCTGCATTCAATCAGCTCATGGAGGTGGACCTGGATGCGCGGATGAAGCGCACGGCGAACCGCCCGCTGCCCACCCGGCGGATGGATCCCTTGGTGGCGTTTGGGATTGGATGGGTGCTTTCCGCCATTGGCATCATCCACCTTGCGGTGCAGGTGGGGAATCTGGCGGCCTATCTGGCAGCGGCCACGGTGGCGATTTATGTGTTTATTTACACCCCTCTCAAGCGCGTGAGTTCGACGAACACTCTCGTCGGTGCCATCCCCGGGGCGATCCCACCGGTGATCGGCTGGGTGGGCGGTGGTGGCCAGATCGGTTGGGAGGCGTGGTTCTTGTTTGGCCTGTTGTTTCTCTGGCAACTCCCGCACTTCATCGCGATCAACTGGCTGTGCCGCGAGGAATATGAATCGGTAGGCTACAAAATGTGGTCGAACGGCGATCTCACAGGGAAACAGAGCGGGATGCTTTCCGCGATGTTCGCGTTGGGCCTTGCGGTATTTTCCTTGCTGCCGGGTATCGTTGGATTCGCCAATCTGCTTTGGACCATCCTTGGGCCGCTGCTGGCGTTGTGCATGATGGTGCTGGCGTTGAAGTTCGCTAAAAATGGCGAGCGGACTTCAGCAAGGAGGTTGTTTCTCTTCACCTTGCTTTATCTACCGGTTGCGTTGGTGGTTCTGTTGCTTGCCTGGAAGCCTTTATGAAACAATTGATCGCCTCCAGCCTGAGACTTGCAGATGCCTTGCGGAGTCTGGAATTCTCGCCGCCGGTGGCCTGCGTCTATCAGACCTTGGACTACACCCGGGAGGCGCATCATGAGTATTTGAAACGCTTCGGGATGGGAAAGAAGCGGGTGGTCTTTCTGGGGATGAACCCAGGGCCCTTCGGCATGGCGCAGACGGGTGTCCCCTTCGGCGAGGTGACTGCGGTGCGGGACTGGATGGGAATTGAGAGACCCATCGGCAAGCCGCAGCGCGAGCACCCGAAGCGCCTGATCGAGGGCTTCCAATGCCAGCGCTCGGAAGTGAGCGGGCGGCGATTATGGGGATTGTTTTCGCAGCGTTTCGGCACGGCGGATGCCTTTTTCAAAGACCATTTCGTATTGAACTACTGCCCGCTCGTCTGGATGAGCGCGACGGGCGCAAACCTGACACCTGACAAACTTTCCACCGCAGAAATGGCCCCGGTGGAAGCCGCCTGCAGCACGCACCTGCAAGAAGTGATCGCGCTGCTCAAGCCCGCCTATCTCATCGGTGTGGGCGGCTTCGCAGAAGAACGCATGCGCCGCGCTGCCGGTGCGATTCAAAGCCGGGCGCAGATCGGCAGGATTCTCCACCCCTCCCCCGCCTCGCCGGCAGCGAACCGGGGCTGGGCGGAAGCAGCGAGCAAACAGTTGGAGAATCAAGGGATTTGGTGAGGTGATTGAATCCGGCGGATCGAGCCTCACTCCTCCACCGGCGTGGCGCGGAGGACACCGGGATTTGGATCGACAGGTTCAGGCTCGGTTTCCACCGGTGCGGCTTTGGGTATTTCTGGCAAAGGCTCTATCATCTGCGGCTCTTCCTCAACCGGCGCGGCGCGTGGTGGGGCGGGTTCCTCCTGCACGGGGAGGGCACGCTTGGGTTTCACCAGCACT
>JBBRIB010000073.1:0-10086 GCA_038221745.1 Verrucomicrobiales bacterium | reverse complement strand
GAGGCGGGCGGAGGACGAAAGCTCGGATAGGGTCATCGGGCGCGGGCTCTCCAACAGCGTGGCGATGAGCTCCTCAAGGGCTTTGGTGCGGCGGAGGCCGGCACTGCGGCAGCGCTCGATTACCTCGAGAATCATGGTTTTCATAAGGGAAGTCTAGGTGGTTCAGGCTATTATGGAATCGGAAATTTTTAGAACAATTGGCTTTGGGGATTTTCCGGCAGAGTGGGCGGCATGGGAGCACCGATTTTTTGATAGGCGGCCGGCATTGCCGTGCGGCCTCGCGGGGTGCGCATGAGGAAACCTTGCATGATCAGGAAAGGTTCGTGCACTTCTTCCAAGGTGGCCGCATCCTCGCCCACGGCCACGGCCAGCGAGTTGAGACCTACGGGGCCGCCGTTGAATTTGTAAATCAGCACTTCGAGCAGGCGCTTGTCCATTTCATCAAGGCCTTGTGAATCGATCTCGATCATGGCCAGCGCGGCATCGGCGATTTGTTGATCGATGCTGCCGGAGCCGCGCACCTGGGCGTAGTCGCGCACCCAGCGCAGCAAGGCATTCGCCACCCGCGGGGTGCCGCGCGAGCGAGAGGCAATCTCCATCGCGCCCTCGCGTGCGATGGGCACTTCTAACAAACCGGCCGAGCGCTCGATGATCTGGGCGAGCTCGTCGTGGGTGTAATAGTCCAGGCGGTTCGCCAGGCCGAAACGCGAGCGCAGCGGCGCGGTGAGCATGCCCGAGCGAGTGGTGGCACCCACCAGGGTGAAGCGCGGCAAATTGATTTGGATGGAGCGCGCCGCCGGCCCGGAATCAATGATGATATCCAGCCGGAAATCCTCCATCGCCGGGTATAAATACTCCTCGATGGCGGGGTGGAGCCGGTGGATTTCATCGATGAAAAGAATATCGCCCTTCTGGATGTTCGTGAGGATTCCCGCGAGATCCCCGGCCTTTTCGATTTGCGGGCCGGAGGTGGTGTGGAGCTGGGTACCGGCCGCCTTGGCAACGAGGTTTGCCAGCGTCGTTTTGCCCAAACCGGGCGGGCCGGAGAGGAGGACGTGTGCGAGTACATCGTTGCGCCGCTTGGCAGCTTCCAACATCAAAAGCAGGCGCTCCTTGACTTTCTCCTGGCCGATAAACTCCGAAAACGCCGGCGGCCGCAGCGAGATATCGAACGGGGAAACGGGTGCTTCGGTGGTTTGTTGGTAAAATTGTTCGGGCATCGGACGGCGTGGAGGAAATTGAAGCGCACCCAAGAGCCGCTGGAAAGTGCGGAGTTCTTTCACCAGAAAAACTGCTGACCCTGCGCAAAGTCCCGCTGGTTCTCTAAACCAGGAATTCCGAGCGACGAGCGATGAAGAATTTCTCACCGCCAAAATACCAGGAACGCCGTGTGAAGACGATTACACGGCTCTCGATCCATTTCCTGCGGCTGCCCCCTTTGTTCAAACGAAGTGCACAGCCCCCAATCAAGCTAGATTTTTAGGCAAAACGTTCCTCGCCACCGGTCAACCGCCCGCCCGAGAATCACCAAACTTTGATGCGGCCGCATCAAAGTTTGGTGAGCGCCTGAATCCATGCTTGCTTGGGAATTTGGAAATCCTGGTCTTGCGGGACATGAAATTCAGCGCCCGTTGGCTGTTGGTTTTTATGATTTATGAGTGAAACTGAGCTAAAGTTCGTATTTACCCTCAACAATCGGGCCTCTGAAAAAGCTCTGAAACTCGAAGTAGCGGCGCTGAAGCAGCCGTGGCATGAGTGTGTCGGGACGATCTTACAGCTCGCTGAGAACGAATTTTGGGCAGGCCTTCATTGGCCTGGGCCTTTTTTAAGCCCCGCTCCAAGTGACGAATCGATCCTGAAAATGCCCTCCGATTCCCCATCGCGAGCGTGGTTGAAGTTAGAGGAAGCCATGCGGTTTTTCGGTCAGAATTTCAGCCCTAAGGATGTGTGTGCAGCGGTTTCTAATCGGACCGGAATGGGTGGGAAGAAGGCGCCATCAGCTGCTAGGCTTTTTCGGTTCAGTGGCACAGCCGCGAGACGCGTTAGCTACATAAGAGATAAAGAGTTTTTGGAGCGCTCTTTCAGCTCCACCGCTACCGTTGACAAGGCTCTGTCCCGTTTGGTGTCGTCATGCGTCAGGATTTGTCCTCGGCGTCGACCCCGGCAAACTGAACCAGCTTGCCGATGAACTCGAAGCAGGAGAATTCCTGGCAAGACAGAGTCCTCGCCCATGATCATTCCTGACATCAACCTACTCATCTACGCCCACCACGATCAGGCGCCGCAGCATCAAAAGGCCAAAGCATGGTGGGAAGGGTTGTTAAACGGCATAATGCCCTTGGGCCTGCCATGGATCAGCAACAGCGGATTTATCCGCCTGATGACAAAGGCGAACTCCATAGTGCCGATACCGATTTTGGACGCTTTGCAGGCCTGCACTAGATCAATCCGCTCGCCTGACAACGATCAAGCGGAGTCTAAAAAGGCGCGAAATTTTAAGGAGGAGCCCAATTTGGCGGTAGCTGGAGTTCTTCCGACCGCTTCCAATTGTTGTTTTGGAACTACATCAGGACGTTTTTGTAATTTCCTTCGATGAGCAACCATGGGCGGAGTTTCTTTTTCCTTCTTTCACCACCATCGCCCTGCCGTGGCTTCTACCGGATTCGTCAAGGAGCTGGCCACAGCGGATCGGAAGACATGGTCGGAGGCGGCCTTCTTTCGGGTGAAGCGTTTGCCAACTGATCCGGTCCCTGAATTTCATGAATCTACGTGGCCAGGCCGGAAAATGCGTTGGCACTTGTAATGGATAGGGAGGCACCACACTCCTGTGGTGCAGGCGAATGTGAAGTTATTGAGAAGCGCGAAGCTCTTGTCCAATGACTCACCAGCATCATCTACGACAGGGGTGTCGTGGCTCCTCGGGGCAAAATGCGCCGAATCATTTTCCGACCGGATCAGGATGTCTGAATTTATCGGTCGCGGGGGTCCGCGATGGAGCGCAGGCGAAAACCACCGCATCGAAGGCGGGAATGATCAGTTTCAAGTGATAGGAATCATCAGAGCTCACAGCACCGCGCCATACGGTTTCCAACCCCACACCATCTGGCAACGGGGTGATGATTTCCTGCGGGGTGGCTGTGTGGTTGATCGCGATGACGGCAACCCGTCCATCCGCCAAACGATGTTCCGTAATGGCCAGAGCCGGAGAGCTGATCTCCAGCAACCGTGAGGATGGCAGGTTTTTACAAAAGGCTTCGTATAGATGCCAGTAGGGCGGCGCTCCTTCGTCAAACACGCCAGCCCGGCGTGTGAGCGAGACTTCCAGCGGAGCGGCATGGACGAAGACGCGGCCCTTGCCCAAGGCGTGATGCCAGAAGACAGGACTCCCGGTGTCCTCCCGCACTCCCAGCACTTCAGCATCACGACACTCGAAGCGAAGATCGTCCGCGTCATGCATCGGCAGGACATCCGTGCCTCCGAGAACCGCGAGCAATGGCGATTTTGCTTGGGCACGGCTGAGGAGTTCGACTCCCGTGACCTCGTTGAAATGCGCCACGATCCCGTCGCCCAGTGAGAGATATAGAGTGGCCCCCGCCTTGACTCGATCAAGCAACTCCAGCCACTGGCGACGGGGGATGCAATCCGGCCCCTGAATACTCGGCAGGAGATATAGATTCGCTTCAGGAATCGCCTGATGGATATGCCTGAACTCGATCTCAAGCTTTGCCTGTTTCCCCAGGACAAAGGCACCGAACGCCGCCGCCCAGTCGTCCTGATTTTTCGTCAGCAGACAGATGGCGTCGATGGGGCGGCGTGGCAGGGTTTTAAAAGGCAAGCTCTCCAGGAATCTGCGGAACCCGCCCATCTCACGGAGCACGGGTTTTGCGGTGCCGTCGTTGCGGAGCAGGCCGAGTTCTGTCTCAACGCCGATCCAGTCGTAGGGCGCGTGTGCGAGATCGGTCTGGTCGTGCGCACACCACCAGAGGAAGCCGCGGCAGTCATTTGCCCATAGCGAGAAGAGATTGACGCGGGCGAAATCCGCAGATGTTTCATCGCCCGCGACCATTGGCCCCATGGTGCCGATTTCCTCGGCAAAGCAGGGTTTTCCGCCGATGTCGGAGTAGAAACGCGTCTCCGCTGTGGCGTGGAGTGTCGTTCGTAGTGTGTTGACTGCGTCGGCACGCGTATGGCGTACCCAGTAGGGATAGGGATGAGTCGTGAGGATGTCGGTGAGTTCGCCTTGGTCGTCGATGGTCCATTCGTTGGAACCTGGATCGGCACCGATGGCCGAGACGAGCGAGTGCATCCCGGAAACCACCGGGCGGGATGAATCAGCGGCGCGAATGGCATTGGTGATGGTGGCTGTCCAAAGATACGCCGCATCCCGGCTGGCAGGCTTCCCCATGCAATTGCATTCGTTGCCAAGATCCCACGCGGCGATGGCCTTCTGATCGCGCGCGTGTGTGACGATGGTGCGCACCATTTTAATCTGCCAGGCGATGCTCTTCGAATCCGTGATCGGATCAAGCGCATCGAGCGCCGGCGGGACGAAAAGCCGCCCGCTCATCCAGCCCGTGATCAGCCCGACGATGAGTTTCAACCCGTATTTTTCCGCCAATGCGCAGCACTCGATAAAACGGCCCAGCATCACGGCAGAAACCCCGGCCTGTCCAATGGAGTTAGTTGGCAACGGGCACTCACCGAGGCGGATTTCGACTGGATGCCCTCCTTGCCCGCGCATTTGGGTGATCGGTTGAAAATCCGGCCACAGCGGAAACACGCGTAGCCATTCGACTCCATGATCCGAGAGTTTCTTGAAGTCCGCCTCGACAATTTCGGGACGCCAGTCCGACCACATGGCGGTGCCTGCATGGGATGCCCAGTAATTGCAACCCATGCCGAAGGTGCCGGGATTTTCCAGGGAAATGGGCGTGCGCACGGAAATTATGAATGAGTTATATGATACTATTGGTTGCCATCACTTGAGAATACCAACGTGCACTCAGTTTCGGCGTGCGTTTCTGGGTTTTGAAATCACAATGGACGACGCCGAAGCGCATGGCGTAGCCGTCTTCCCACTCGTAATTATCCATGAAGGACCAGAGGAAGTAACCTTTCACCGGCACGCCATCGCTGATGCTGCGGTGGAGTTCGCGCAGATAGTTCCGCACGTAGTCCCGGCGGTGGAGATCCATCACCTCGCCGTTGATAGGTGGAGCGTCATTATAGCCGGCACCGCTTTCAGTGATATAGATGGATTTCACACCATAGATTTCCGCACAGAAGCGCGGGGTCCAATACATCGCCTGCGGAGTGTGCTTGAGCCAGGTGGTGTCTGCTGAGGGATACGATGGAGGGAAGGGGAGTATCTCCGGTTTATTGCCTTTCCCTGCACGGACGAAGCTGGCCCAGTAAACATTTAGGCCGAGAAAATCGGTGGGGCGGCTGATATGTTCGAGATCGCCGGGTTCGAATACCGGGGCGTCCTTGCCCGCGGATTTGAGGTAGTCGGGATGGTAGCGGCCGTTGAAAAGTGGTTCAAGGACGCGGGTGTTGTTCGTGATGAATTGCTTGCGGGCAGCGTCGATGTCAGCCGGGGTTTCCGAAAGTGGGATGGTGCCCAAAGGGACATCGGTGAGACCCACGCGGGCACCCTTTCCGCCGTATTCGCGGACGGCACGCACGCCGTGGCCATGGGCGAGCAGGGCGGTGTGGAAGGTCTGGTTCTCGATCTGTTGGGAAAGCTTGAGGCCGGGTGCCTTTTGGCCTTTGCCGTAGGCGAGTTGGGTAAAGCAGTCGATCTCATTGAGTGTGATCCAGTTCTTCGCTTTGTCGCCGTAGGCTTGGACGATGGTGTCGGCATAGGTGGCGAAGGCATCGGCGGTGCGGCGGTCGCGCCAGCCGCCGAAGTCGTCTTCAAGTGCCTGGGGCAGGTCCCAGTGAAACATGGTAACCCACGGGGTGATGCCGTTTTCGAGAATCGAGTCGATAAGGCGGTGATAGAAATCGATGCCTTTCTGGTTTACCGCGCCGCGACCGGTTGGGAAAATGCGGGGCCAGGCGAGGGAAAGCCGGTAGTGTTTCGCACCCAGCTTGGCCATGAGGGCGAAGTCTTTTTTGAAGAGGTGATAGTGATCGCAGGCGATGTCAAGGTTGTCGCCGTTTTTCACTCTTCCTGGCTGGCGGGCAAAGGTATCCCAGACGGACGGGCCTTTGCCATCGGTGAAAGCGGCACCTTCGATCTGAGGTGCGGCGGCGGCGAAGCCCCAGACGAAGTTTTTCGGAAAGGCGATTGGGCGTTGGCGGATTGGCATGGATGGATGGGGTTGTTAGGAATTTGCTTTTGGCGAGCGGGAGGGCGATAAAAAGAAGCGGGGCCATCTTCTTTTCTACCGCTCTGTTGTCTATTGAAACCCGCGCAAGCCAAAGAATTTTTAACGAGTTTAGTCATTTACTTTCGGGGTTGCGCCTCTATCAGCCCGCGCTTGAGAGCTAGTGCCTTGAAGAACCGGGAGATGCGTAATGTCCAATGGGGTGAAAATGAAGTGGCTTTTAGTTAAGGTTTTGCGGCAATGGCAGTATGAGGAGCTACGACACTCTCGTCGTGGAGGTGAATGGAGAGTCAATGTAGAGAGCTTCGCGCTTTTCATTGGCATCTCATTTGCCAGCACCACAGGAGTGTGGTGCCTCCGGCAACGACGGGCGCCGTTCCAGGCCGAGGTGGCGTTGTAAATCCTCCGGATGATTGGGGCGGGCATGTTCAAAGTAAGGGCCATCAACCCATTCTGCTAGGTCTCGGATCAGGCAGTTGCCGTGCTGCCAATCGCGTCCGCCTTCTGTTCCGCTCCGGCCAATGAGTGTGGTGGAGACGATGTTTTCTCGAAGCAGGCATCGGTGCAATAGAAGGTCGGCATCATAACGTCTCTCCCGACGATGCCAAGTTTGATGGGTGTCATGGCCTTTGACCATGGGTGATTCGGGTCGGGGGAGATTGAGAAGTGGCGAGGGCTTTCTTCCATGCTGTGGCGATGCGCGAACGAAGTATTTTAGCATCTTCCCAACCGCTCGGAAGCTGCGCAAAATTGTAGCCGCCATGAACTGGCCCCATTTCGGGACAGACAAAGATTTCGCGTCCCGATTGATTCACGGCGAGCCACGTTTCCAGTGTTTTGTCGAGGAAAGGCAACCATTGTTTCAACTCCACGGAGAGTCCGCCCTTGCCATTGGTCACAGGCACCTGGCAGTGATGTCCATTGAATGGCCGGAAGTGAAATTGTTGGGCGCGCTGGATGAGTTTTTTGTCCACGAGCAGCCGATCCCAATACGGTGGGTTGAGATGTTTGATAATGGAAAGATGTGAAAAATCCCATGTCATTGGTAATAACTCGCCAGTGATCTTTTTGTATCCTGCGGCGATGGCGTAGGTTTTTTCCGGTGTCTCGGTGCAGGTATCGCGATGAACTTCAACGGCACACTTGGCACCTAGCTTGTCGGCGATTTCATTGAGAAGGACGGCGAGCTTGATGGAAGCCTCCACCGGTGTGTCGTGATCGGCAAGTTGCACATTGATGTGAATGGCACCGGCATCAAGATTTTGCTGGATGAGTTTTTTGAAGTCAGACTGTTTTGCCGAGGCAAAATAGCCGATGACAATGAGTCCGTGCTTTTGCGCGAGTTTAGCGTGGGAGGCATCGGCCAGCGTGGTGAATCCAT
Source organism: Verrucomicrobiales bacterium (assembly GCA_038221745.1). Lineage (GTDB taxonomy): Bacteria > Verrucomicrobiota > Verrucomicrobiia > Verrucomicrobiales > Akkermansiaceae > Luteolibacter. Next base: position 2,373 of record JBBRIB010000073.1, on the reverse strand, counting down.
CGAATCCGGCAGCTTTTACTTCTGCGATTTTACGCTCAAGGGACCATTCTTTCTTTTCCGAGGGATGATGTTGGAGTGTCCAGAGATTGGCGATATGGCGCAGTATGGGTTTTGTTTTCATCGTTTTGCGGTCCGGTGATCTTCCGCCAAAGATGGGAAGAGGGCAAGATGGAAGTTAAAGTTGCTGGTTTCCGCAGCAACGGCTTCAAACTTTCCCGCGGCGGGCTTCAAGTTCATCCCGGATCTCCGCCATCCGGTTGGCGGTAAGCGGATAGAATTTGATAGCGACCAGCCCGACGACCAAAATGATTGCGGGAAGCAGCGTATCACAAAGCCGGATCGCCTGGATTGTCTCAGCGGTCTGGGTGACGTCCTTCCCCGACTGGAACCCGCACCAGATGACGATAGGCCCTGCAAGTGAGAGTCCGATGGTGAAACTTGCTTTCATGAACCAGGAGAATCCTCAGGCCCCGGATGATGCCTCACGCAGGACCACTTCCACGGTTTGGCGGAAACGTTCATGCACCAGACTGGCAGCTTGCTCCGCCTTGGCGCGGGTGGCGGCGGGGTCTTTTGCCAGCGCCAGCACAGCGGCGGCGACTTGCGCGGCTTCTTCCGGTTGATCGAGATCAAAGAGCCATTCGCCGAGGCCGATGTCGCGCCACATGATGCCCTTGGTGCTTTGCTCCGCCCAACGGCAGACGATGGCGGGAATGCCGCGCCCGATACACATGATGGGGCTGTGCATCTCGTGGCCGAAGAGGCCGGCGGAGCGCTGATAGACGGCGAGCGCCTCATCGGGCAGCCAGAAGGTTTCACGCCACACAACTTTCGGGCGCACATCGTCCGGCAGTTTTTCAAACAGCATTTCGCGGGTGACCTCCATCTGTGAGTCATCCTCGGGGCATAGTAATATTTTCATCGGCGTTTCCCGTGCCACGGCGATGATTGCGTCTAACAGCGGCGCGTGGTCGATAGCTTTTTTTTCCTCGTTGCAGGCGTGTTTCCCCGGATCGAAAGGCGCGTCGTGGCCCGGCATGAGCCAGAACGGGGTGTTGCGCAGGCGGGAGATGCAGCAGAGGAAATTACCATCTATCAGACTGTTTGCGGCGAGAAATGCATCGGCCCGGGCAGTGTCCTTGAGATCGAAGGCGAAAGCGGCATCCGGCGACCACTCCATTATCGGCGCATGCACACCTTCCTGTTTGGCCCGCTCCAACGAGGCGGAATCCCGGAAGTAAACGAAGCGGGCTCGCGAGAGCGTTTCCTTTTCCGGAATCCCATAAAGCCCGTAGGTCACCCCGAAGATGCCGAATCCCCGCCCGGTGCGGCGGACGAATGCTTCGGCATGCGCCCAGCCTAACATAGATGGGCCGGAGCCGTGCAGGAAAAAATCCGATCGGTCGATTGCCTGACAGGCCTCTGTGTCTGGCTCGCCGTCAGCCCCGAGCGGGCTTTCGAGGATGGTCACTTTTGGAAAACGCCGGAGGATCAAATCGCGGGTAGGCGGGGTGAGCGGCTTGAATGCCCAGAAAGTGATTTCCGCTTCTGGAATGTATTTTTCCAGCAGTGCAAGGATGCCGGGCGTGTGCGCGATGTCGCCGATATTGACGACCTGCCACGCGGAACAGAGCAGGATGCGAAGTGGGCGATGGGCGGGTGACATGGTGGTTGAGAGATGGGGAGTGATGAATCTAATATTTATGCGGTCGGTATGGCATTGCTGTAGGTCGGGCAAGTGTGAGTATCAAGGGTTTCATGGGCTGGGAGATTCAGAGTCTCGCCTTGATGATGCGAAGGCGGAGGAAGCGGCTGGGCGGACCGCTGATATCGCTATCCACCACTGTCACGCTGGCCCCGACGGTTCCCGGGTTGGTGGCAATGACGGTCCAATCGTCGAGATCACTGGCCGCCTCGACGACATAGGTGAAATCCACGCGGACACGGTTGAAGGTGATCTTCAACCGGCCATCCGCACCGCGTTGGACCTGGCTTGCTGCGGCAGGCGGATTTCCGGCGTCGGCTGCGGTTCCGAGGGCGGCCTCGACGATGGTCGCCTGGCCGTCTCCATCGGGATCTCCGGTTTCGGTGGCGGTTAGCGGCGGGAAGAGGCTGGCTTTGAGTTCGGCTAACAGCGCATCGTCGGCTTGTTCTCACTCGGGATCGGCCCAGTTCAGCGCGTCCCGCCAGAGGGGAAGATCGTAGAGAGTGAAATTCTCGCCGAAATAGACCCCGCCGCGTTTCCGCGCCTCGTCGGCGTGGATGAGCATGGCCATGCGGAGGTGGTTCGAGAGCAGGCGCTTGTAGAGCGCGTTCGCGCCGGGCAGGCCGATGTCGGTGGTCGCGCCGCTGCCTTTGGTCCGCCAGCGGTCG
>JBBRIB010000072.1:0-10104 GCA_038221745.1 Verrucomicrobiales bacterium | reverse complement strand
CGCAATTTGCGAAGTTTCCTTCATCAACTCACCGAATTGAATGCCGGGAATTTTTGTATCAAGCGCCCCGAACGGCCCGCGATACTCGGCAGGAGCGAGAGGTTTGGGGTCAAACGACTCTTGATGGGCAAGGCCACCGGGGAGAAAGATATGGATGATGCCTTGGGCGACGGGTTGGTGGGTTCCGTAAGATTTCGTGGCCCCTAATGCTTGATTTTGCAGGATCTCGGGCAGGGTGAGGCCGAGTCCACCGAGCAGGCCGACGTAGAAAAACTCGCGGCGTGACGAGTAGCGTTCCAGAGGATTTCCAGGGCATTGAGGTTTCATGACGGTGCGGGATTGGGAGGCATGGCACCTCATGCGGCCTGATACGTAGCGCCCGAGCGTTTCATTTCAAATTCATTTCCGCTACCTTATGGATTGGCGAGTCACGAATTACCCTATAATGGTCCCGGTTATGGAAGCACCGCACATCGAAGGATTACGCCCTCAGAAGAGGATCGGCGTAGGTGGCTGCGGCTCGGTGTTCCATGCGGTGGACGAGGATGGCAAGTCGGTGGCGTTGAAGATTTTCAATCAAAAGGCGATCTCCCGTGAACTCTTGCAACGGATGACCGAGCGCCTCGAAGTCGGCGGTTGGCCGCAAGGGGTGATGCCGGTGGAGTCCGCCGCGTTTGAGGAAGGGCAAACGTATTGGACCATGCCGTTGGTCGGCAGGGCGGGGCCGGAAGCCGAGGCCTTGCCAAGGTGCTTGCAAAGGTCGATACAGGATTACCCGAAGGAGGATTCCTGGGCCTTGGTCAAATCGCTGGCCGGTGCGCTCGCGGCGATGCACGAGCGGCGGGTGGCACACGGAAACCTGAAACCGGGCAACGTGTTTTTTACGGAAAACGGTGCGGTCTTGCTGAGTGATTGGGCCATCGGGAACATGCCGGGGATCAAGCAGTTCAATTTCACGGATGCGGTTCTCTATCAGGCTCCCGAGCAACTTCGGAATCCGGCGGGTTATCTGGAGGAGGAGGGATATCGCTGGGATGTTTTTGCCTTTGGTGTGCTTTCCTACCGGATCCTAACAGGAAGATTTCCCCGCTGCCATGATACCTTTATCTTCGTGGCACCTCCACCCGGTGAGACCCGCAAGGAGGGCATTCAGGCCGATCTAACAAAAGTTTCCTGCAATCTCGAAGCACAACCTGAATTCACTTGGCCCGTCGCTTCCGGAAGCGAACAGGAAACGGATTGGCGCGGATGGATCGACCGTTGCCTTCAGCTCGATGCGGCGCAAAGGCCGTTTTCAATGATGGAGGTGGCGGCTGGATTGGAGGCCTTGGAGAAAAGGATCGAAGCGGATGCCGAGCGCGAAGGTTTGTTAGACCAGCGCCGAAGGGCGGAAAAGAGAGCATCGGCCTTCTTTGGCGCAGCCGCTTTGCTCGTTGCGGTAGTCGTGTTGATTGGCGGGCTATGGCAGCTTTCCAACGAAAATCACAAAAGAAAGACCGCCGACCTGGAAGCCAAAACGATGGAGGCGGAAGCGAGCTTCATGCGGGCGGAGGCGAGCGTCATGCAGGCGGCGAGTGAAAAAGAAGTAGCGGAGACCCGGATGAAGCAGGCTGAATCCTTGTTGAGCTATGAGAGGGACCTTGCGATTTCGAGACTCGAAGCCTCGCGCTCCATCGGCGACCACCTGTTCGCATGGGCGATGGAAAAAGGCAACCGTCGCCTGCCTCCGCTGGATGGAAGAGAGCTGCGTTTGAAACGCTTGGAGCGCTATTTCGAGGACTTTTTGAGTCGGACGGCGGGTATCAAGGACTTGACGGATGAGAGAGCAAAAGTGCGCCTCCAACTTGCAGAGGTTTCGCTTGCCGCGGGTGATGCCCCGCAGGCCTCGCGCCGTTTGAAAGAAGCCATCAATGCCTGGAAGGATCTGCCGATGGACGCGGAGATGCGTCTTCGAATTGCCACCAATTCGCTTTTATTGGCTCTGCTGCGGCAATCGGTTTCGGATCCCGAGACGAAAGCGGACTTTCTAGCAGCCCGGCAAGCACTTGAGTCCATTCCAAAATCAGAAGTGGATGCGGATCGCTTGCCGCAACTCCTCGCAATTCTAGATTTTAACGAAGCAAAACTGTTTGCCGCCGGGGGCGATGATGCCAAAGCGTTGGAGCAACTTTTGCGCGCCACTCAGACGCTCAACAGCATCGCGGATCATCGGCCTGATCTTGCGATTCTACGCTCGGAACTGGCGGCGTGTTACCTTTCTTCCGCGACGATTCTTGACGGCATGGGAAGTCTCGGCGACGCGCGGGAAGTCCGCGCACTGGCGACGACGGAACTTCTCAAACTTTCAAAAGCCGATCCCGAGAATGCCGCGCTGCGGCTGGATCTGGCGGGTTGTTATACGGCCATGGCAGAATCCGCCATACTATCAGGCGATGTCGGCGCGGCGGAGAGTAACTCGAATCAAGCGATGACCTTGCTAGATCAATTGCTGGTCTCTCAGCCCGATAATGCAGAAGCGGTGGCCAGAAAAGCCGCGCTTCTCGGCCTGCGTGCGGGATTGATGCGGGACAAAGGGTTCGCCGCAGAAGCGATGGATGGATACAATGAGGGAATCCGGATTCTTGAGGCGATCAAAGCTTCGGCACCGCAGAACGCGATGGTTTCTTTCCGCCTGGCAATGCTTTGGTGGCAAAAGGGCAGGATGATCGGCATCTCTGGAGACCGCAGCGGGGAAATCGCCCTCATTCAAAAAGCCCGCGATCTTATGGGTAAATTGGAAACGGTTTCCTCCATGATGGGACCACGGCCTGAGCAGCTTCAGAATTCCGGAGCCTACTTGTTAGGGGATCTCGGTCATGCGATGCAGTTGGCAAATCAGAAGGAAGAGGCCACCAAGGCGTTTTCCGAAGCGGCAGTGCTATGGGAGAATCTGTTAGCGTCGCGCCCACAGAGCGAGGAATACTCAGAAGCGCTTTCCTGGTGCCGTCAGCGATTGAAAGATCTCAGGTGAGTCGCAAATCAAGCCTGCACGACGAAGGCCAGAGCACGTTGTTTCATCTGGGTCGCCATCAGGCTGAGGGCGTTTGCGCGGGTGGGTGCGAGATGTTCTTTCAAGCCCGTGCGGTCGATGAAACTCATGTCCGCTGTCAGGATTTCCTCCGCTTTTGCGCCGTCCAAAACCCGTACGAACAAAGCAATCATGCCCTTCGTGATCAGCGAATCGGAATCCGCTGTGAAATGCACTGTCTCGCCATCGCTTGACGCATCGAGCCAGACCTGGGATTGGCACCCTTTGATCAAATGCGCTGGAGTGCGCGCTTCATCAGGGATGGGCATGAGCTTTTTCCCAAGGCCGATGATGTATTCATAGCGTTCCGTCCAATCTTGAAATAGGGCCAGTCCCTCGATCAGTTCCTCTTGTTTCTCGGTGATGCTCATGCGTTGAGGGATCTATACGCACGCAAAGCCGCTGGGCAAGCCGGATCAAGTGGCTGGTGCAAATCTTTGCAAAACGAGCGCGAGCAGGAAAGCCAAGGGCGGCACGGTAATGCAAAGCCCCGCCAGCACCAGCGCCCCGGGAATCTCCTGGCGAGCGAGGGTCACCCCGAGCGGCAGGAGCAGCATCCAGTCCACCAGAGGAATGCCCGCGAGCAAGCTTGAAACCAGCTTTGAAACAGGTTGGCGGCGGAATCTAAGCGAAAAACTCGTCCACATGAGATAGGGAAAAGCCGCCATCACACTCGGCAACCAAGCGAGATACATCCCTCTGTTTCCCCAAGCGGCGAACAAGGCCGTGGCTAACAGGAGGCAGCGCGCCATCATCGCCACCCTTTTCGGCGGCTCGGACATGGCTTCGTAGCGCGCGCTCAGCGATAGCCCCATCACATAACAAAACAACGCGCAGCCCGCAGGCCAGACCCCATCCACATAAGGGAAAAACGCCAGAAAACCCATCACGGGCAGCATGCCCCGGCACAGTCCCATCGGGATCACCGCCCACGGACTCCGCTTGTGGAAAATCGTGTAGAGGAGGATGAGGGAAATAATTCCGATCGCGATCCAGCCACTCCCAAGGCTCACCGAAAATGCGACGAGGCTCCCTGCCACGCTCAGGCACAGGGCGAGGCTGAGATAGAGGATTGGCGGGAAAAGCTTATTGGGCAATGCGCGTTCCGGACGATGTTTCGCGTCCCAATCGCGGTCCATCCAGTCGTTGAGAAAATTTCCTGATAGATAGAGTGAGATGCCCGCAAAGGCCAACTGGCAGATTGCCCACCAAGGGATGTTTTCTGCCCACTCGCCGCTCCACATGAGGCCCATGGCAGCTCCCAGCCAGACATTGCTAACCACGCTTGGCACGTTGCCGATGCGGGCGCTGGCGAACAAGGCGTGAAGTTTTCCCGCAGGCATCATCGCAGCTCTTCAAGGATTCCCTCACAACCATCTTCTAACAATCCAATCACATGGTCAAATCCACGCTGGCCACCGTAGTAGGGATCCGCCACCCGCAAATCCGTGTGCGTCTTGCAGAATCCGACGAAAGGCCGGATTTTATCATGATGGATTTTTTCCGGGTCCAGACTGCGGACTTGCTCAAGGTTCGATTCATCCATCGTTACGATCAAATCGAAGTCATTCAAATCCTCGTTTACGATTTGGCGGGCACTTCCGCTTACTTGATAGCCCTTTTGCTCCAAAGCCGCCTTCATGCGCAAATCCGGCGGTGCGCCAGCATGGTGGCCGATGGTCCCCGCGGAGTCGATTTCCACCCGATCAGTCATATTTGCATCCTGCACCAATTTCCTCAGAACAATCTCCGCAGCAGGGGAACGACAAATGTTTCCAAGGCACACAAACAAAACTCGTTGGATTTCCATTTTTGGATTTATTGGCACGGCGCAGGATTCAAGCATCCAATGAAGCGTCCGCCAAACTCAATTCGTTTTATCGCCGGATTTCCGAGCAATTCGCTCTTGCGAGATGGCAATGCCGACGGCAAGCATACGGGGTGACTCCACAACTCGAAGATCTGTTTACTTTTCTGCGCTTTCCCAGCATCTCCACGGATTCGCGCCATGCGGGCGATGTGCGGGCTTGCGCCGATTGGTTGATCGCCAAACTCGGCGGAATGGGCCTCACCACCGAGCTTCACGAAACACCAAAACACCCCATCGCAGTCGCGAGAAACGCCCACATCGCTGGCCGCCGCACCGTCCTCATCTACGGCCACTACGATGTGCAGCCGGTCGATCCCGTGGAACTTTGGACCACGCCTCCCTTCGAACCCGTTATCTGGGACGGAAAAATCTGGGCGCGAGGTGCCACCGATAACAAAGGCCAGATGCTCGCCCACGTTTTGGGCGTGGAAAAAACCCTCCGCGAGCAGGGCGAGCTGCCACTCAATTTGATTTTCCTTTTTGAAGGGGAGGAGGAAATCGGCAGCCCGAACCTCGCTGCGTTTCTCCGCGACCATCGCGAAGACCTCCGCTGCGATGTCGTGGCGATTTCAGATACCGGCATGGTGGCTCCCGGTGTGCCCACTCTTGGCTACGGCCTGCGGGGCATCGCCTGTTGTGAAGTGACCTTGCGGGGCCCGAAGGGCGATCTCCACTCAGGTCTTTTCGGCGGCGCGGTTGCCAATCCCGCCACGGCCATCGCACGCTTGATCTCAAGCCTGCACGCCGAAGATGGCAGTGTGGCCATCAGTGGATTCTATGATCAAGTCCGCCCGCTTGAAGCATGGGAGCGTGAAATGTGGGGGAAAGTTCCGGGTGTTTCAGACGCTGATTTCCTGAAAACCACCGGTTCTTCCGCACTTTATGGTGAATCCGGATTCTCCTCCGCCGAGCGCACATGGGCGCGGCCCACAGCGGAGGTCAATGGCATCGGTGGCGGCTATCAAGGCGAGGGCTCAAAGACGGTTTTGCCTGCTGAAGCATTCGCCAAACTTTCGTTCCGCCTGGTCCCGGACCAGGATCCGCGGGACATCATGGAAAAAGTCAAAACCCATCTTGAATCCCACTGCCCACCCGGTGTGCGGATCGAGGTGCACATCGGGCACGATGGGAAGCCCTACGCCACGGATCCAAATTCGAAATTCGGCCTTGCGGCCCAGCAAGCACTCCGCATCGCCTTCCAAGCGGAGCCTGTCCTTATTCGTGAAGGTGGCAGCATCCCTATTGTCCAGACCTTCCGTGAGATCCTCGGTGCGGACAGTATTTTGTTAGGCCTCGCCCTTTCCGATGCACAAATCCACGCCCCCAACGAAAACTTTCCTGTCGAAAACTTCGAATCCGGCATCCGCTTGAACCAGGCCTTGCTGACCGAGCTTGCGAAATAAGGCATATCCATTCTTAACAATTCTTCCAAATGTCAGAACCCACCCCACCACCCGCCAAGCTCGATTTCATTCGGGAAATCATCGCAGAAGATCTCGCTTCGGGTAAGCACTCCACCATCATCACCCGTTTTCCGCCCGAGCCCAACGGCTACTTGCACATCGGCCACGCCAAGTCCATCTGCCTGAACTTCGGCATCGCCCTGGAGCAAGCCGCCGTGGGGGCCAAGTGCCACTTGCGCTTCGATGATACCAATCCGGAAAAAGAAGATGTGGAATACGTCGAAAGCATCAAGACCGATGTCAAATGGCTCGGTTTCGATTGGGCGGAAGATCTATACTTCGCGAGCAGCTATTTTCATTTCCTCTACGATTGCGCCGTTCACCTCATTCGCGAAGGCAAGGCCTATATTGAAACTCAGTCCGCCGAAGAAATGCGCACAAGTCGCGGCAATCTCACCACCCCGGGCACTCCCTCGCCCGGGCGCTCGCGCAGCGTGGAGGAGAATCTCGATCTTTTCTCCCGCATGAAAGCCGGTGACTTCAAGGAAGGTGATTGCGTTCTGCGCGCGAAGATCGATCTCACCTCCTCGAACATGAACCTGCGTGATCCCGTCCTCTACCGGATCATGCACTCTCATCATCACAACACGGGAGATGCCTGGTGTATTTATCCGATGTATGACTATGCCCACCCGTTGGAAGATGCTTTGGAGCACATCACCCACTCCCTTTGCACCCTTGAGTTTGAAAACCATCGCCCGCTCTATGATTGGTTCATTGAGCACTGCCCGGTGCCGGCGAAGCCACGCCAGATCGAGTTTGCCCGCCTCAATCTGAGTTATACCATCATGAGCAAACGCAAGCTGCTCGAACTTGTGCAAGGCGGGCACGTCTGCGCTTGGAATGATCCACGCTTACCCACCATTTCCGGCCTCCGCCGCCGGGGCTATCCTCCGGCCTCCATCGTGAATTTCTGCAAGCGTGTGGGCATCACCAAATTCACCGGCACCACGGATGTGGCCTTGTTGGAATTTGAAGTGAGGGATTCCCTCAATCACTCCGCGCCTCGCCGCATGGCGGTGTTGGACCCGGTGAAGGTGGTTCTCGGGAACTGGTCTGCAGAACCGCTTGCCACCGTCGAAGTGCCAAATCACCCGCAGAATCCGGAGATGGGAAATCGTGATCTCCCGATCTCGAATGAAGTTTGGATCGAGCGCGAAGACTTCATGGAAATGCCCGAGAAAAAGTTCTATCGGTTAGGCCCAGGGCGGCATGTCAGGCTCAAGGGCGGGCACATCATCCGTTGCACGGATTACGAAAAAGACGCTGCCGGGATCGTCACATTGATTCACGCGGAAATCCTTCCCGGCACCGTCGGCGCGGATTCACCCGAAGGCATCGAATGCCGGGCCGCCATCCATTGGGTGGATGTGGCCACTGCCGTGGATGCCGAGGTTCGCCTCTATGATCGCCTTTTCACCGTGGAAGATCCCGATGCTGCGGAAGGTGGTTTTCTCACCGTGATCAATCCGGATTCGCTCAAAAAGATCACGGCCAAAATCGAACCATCCCTTGCCCAAGTGGACCCGGGTTTCTCCTGCCAGTTTGATCGCATCGGCTACTTCGTGGCGGACACGGACGATCACCATCCCGGCACCCAGCCCGTCTTCAACCGCACGGTCGCCCTGAAAGATTCATGGGTAAAAAAAGGTGGTCGATGAACGGCTGGATTGCTAAGGAAGGCCACCATGAAAAGCGAAAAAGGTGTTCCCGAAGGTCTTTCCACTCTCACTCTATCATTGAATCTCAATGGCGCGGCGGCGGCGCTTGAGTTTTACAAAGCAGCTTTCAACGCGGTGGAGCGTTATGTAATGCCTGACGAAAACGGCGGAGTGATGCATGGTGAATTCCAAATCGGCAATTCGGTGGTGATGTTCTGCGATGAAGTGCCGGATTGGGGAGCGCTCAGCCCTCGCACGTTGGGCGGCTGTCCAATGAGTTTGAATCTCTATGTGGAGGATTGCGATGCGCTCACCGCCCAAGCACTAGCTGCGGGCGCTCAAATGATCCGTCCTTGCGCCACATATCCATGGGGTGAGCGCAGCTCAATGGTGAAGGATCCCTTCGGCTATCGCTGGGCGATTTGCACTCACCTCGAGGAGGTGGCACCGGAAGAGGTCCAACGCCGGATGGCGACTTGGAATCCCGAGACCGGCACTTGGTAGAATCAAACTTTGAAATTACAGATCGCTGATCTGTCTCAAAGCAGCGGCGATTTCTTTAGTGTTCTTTTCTTGCAAGTTATTGTGTCTTCCCCGGGGAATGGCTCTGAGATCGACAATCTCGTTTTGCAATGATTTAAGTTTCTGGCTCATCGCGAAAGGGATCACTTCGTCCTCCGTGCCATGTAAAACAATCACCTTCCCCGGCCCGCGGGCGGCGAGTTCGGCGAGCCTTGCGCCGTTGTCAAAACGTTGCCAAACAAACGGCCCGAGCGGCAATCCCATCATGTGGTGCGCCATGTCCATGGTGCTGCTGAACGGGGCAACCAAGACACCGTTTTGAATGCTGAATTCCGAAGCTGCGATCAGGCAGGTGGCCGCCCCCAAGCTGTGCCCGAAGAATCTCAATCGCTTGGGGTCGGGCCGCCCGGACCAGCCGATTTCCTTGCAAGCAAGTGGCAGAACTTTCACCAACGATTCACGGATTCGTGCCGGAGTGGAAGAGCCTTCGCAATCACCGTAGCCGGGAAAATCAAACAACAACCATGCATCCTCGCGAGGTGCGTTTCGTTCCAGCCATTTTGCCCAATCCAAGGCGATGGTTCCATTGCCACCGCAGAGAATCCACAAATTCTTGGGTGACTTCAAATTCCCCTGAAGAAACGCCCGTTGGTTCCCTTGGGAGGTGCGGTAGGAAATCGGCCGGCCCTGGCTGTCATTTTGCCATTGTGCCGTGGTGCCAAGGGCATACGGACGTGGATGATAAACGAGCTTTGATTGGCAGCCTACAAAGAGCAACAGCGGCACGCTAGCGATGACAATGAGCAGGACAAGCGAGCGCCCGAGCAGACCCGGCAAGCTGGATTTTGTGGGGTTTCTGCTCGGTGTCATGGCGGGCCGGTGAATCAATCAGCTGAGATTTTTCTGCAGTTCCTCTGAAATCGCGTTGCTCGCTTCGAGGAGTGTTATAGGATTTGGTGCCTCACTTTGCAAGCAGGTCATCCTTACGCGATCAAGTCCGCAGGGAGTGATGAAAAAAAACGGCGGAAGGCTTTCTTCGGTGATGTTGATGGCGAAGCCGTGCATCGAAACCCATTTTCTCACCCCCACGCCGATGGAGGCGAGCTTGCGGTCCTCCACCCACACGCCCGTGAGTCCGTCCCGGCGAGTCGCATTGACTCCAAAGCGGGAGCAGGCGCCGATGAGCGCTTCTTCGAGTTTCCGCAAGTGTTCATGAAGATCTTTACCGCGAGGAGTTAGATCGAGAATCGGGTAGCCGACGATTTGGCCGGGCCCGTGATAGGTGGCTTGCCCACCGCGATTGGTTTCGTGGACAGGATAGGGGAGTGAAGCGGGGTCGCGGAGTGAAGACGTGTCTCGAAGGCGCCCAATCGTGTAAACCGGTTGATGCTCCAATAGTAGAACGGTATCTTCACCCGTGCCGTTGAGGATCGCTTCGACGTGTTGTTGTTGAAGGCGCAATCCCTCATCGTAGGTGATCAAGCCGGGGAGATGGGTGATGTTCAGCATTCTATGGATAGG
>JBBRIB010000071.1:0-10181 GCA_038221745.1 Verrucomicrobiales bacterium | reverse complement strand
AACTTACTTCAAGGCCTTCATGATGAAGGGGTCAATCGGACCGTTCTCGTCCAATAGTCGCACAAAGGCTTGAAAATTCGGCAGGTCCTGAATCTGTTCGGGCGTGAAAGGCTTGAGAAACGGCCGCAGACGCTCGGCATCGGGCACACCGAGGCGAAAGGCAATCATGGTGCCCACATTGCCAAGAACCGTCTCCAGAAGATCCTGGCGACCGCGACCGGATTTAAGCTGGCACAATGTCTGGTTTGCCAGATTCAATCTCAATCCGAACTTGCGTGCTTCAGATAGCATTGAAGCAATGTTGTCCGAAACAAAATTTTGAAACTCGTCGATATAGACATTAACCGGACGACGCTCACGCACGGGAAGGGTGCTGCGTTTCAGGCCTGCTGCAAAAATTTGCATTGTTAGCAACACACCTAACAAACGACTCTCGTTGGCACCGAGCAAACCTTTGTTGAGATTCACCAGAATGATTCCGCCACCATTGAGCCGTTCCTCCAAACGGAGTTCATCCTTAGGCTGCCCGATCATCTCCGAAATAAATCCACTCTGCGTCAAAACGGAAATCTTTGAGGTGATGTAGGGAGCCATATTGGCCAACGACATTTCTCCTCCGGTCTTTTCAGCTACATCGATCCAAAAAGTCCGGACCGATGGATCGGTGCAACTGCCTAGCAGTCCTTTTCTGAAATCCTTATCTGCGAACAACCGCTCAAAATCCATCAGAGTCAAGGTCTGGGATTCCTGATGAATCAACAACCTCAGGGCATTGCGAAAGTAGGTTTCGAATATCGGCCCAAATGCCTCTGGGGTATCCCACGTTTCCCTGAAAAAGCGAATCAGCTCACCAACAAGGAACTCCGCCCGCCGTTTGAGGAATTTATCCTTGGGGAAATCCAACACGTTGAATCCCACCGCCGCCTTGTCGCTGGTGGGGTCAATCACAACGACGTCGTCGCGACGGCTTTTCGGAATCATTTCGAGAACCTCTCGATACAAATCACCGTGTGGATCCAACAAAACCAGTCCCTCCTTGCTTTTGAGATCGGCCCTGATCAACCGCCGGAGCAAAGTGCTTTTTCCGGTTCCTGTCGCTCCCGCGATGTAAATGTGACGATCACGGGACGCAGTTGGGAGAAGGACTTTCTTGCCATCGGCCATGCCTGCAAGAATTCCGCGGCGTGGTAGAGCGGGGAGCTGAAGGTTGTGAATGCGCTCCGCAACCAGTGAACCAGAGTCTGCAACTGGAGGCAGCAAGGCGGGAAATGGCCAGCCATCAGGATAAGATTGCGCGAGAGAGAAGAGGCGAGAGTCTAGGCTTCTGTTTGAGGCTTCTCCTTCAACGATGCGGCATTCGGCTCCAAAAATTTCACGCCCCAGCACCTCAAGCGTGCCAGTTGGAATTGGATGTCCTTGTTTCAAATCTACCCGACAGTTCACAAGCCACCCTGCCCGGCGACTGTACCAAAGGGCTAAAAACGAACTGACGGAAGTGGCCGGTATCTCGGCACCATGAATCGCCCGTCTTAGAAAAACATCATCCTCCAGCGCACATGCCAGCAAAGCCGCACACGCTTCGTTAACGACCGTACGGGTGAATTCAATCTCCACACACCTGATCGCCGACGACTCCAGAATAAGAGTCGCAGGGTGGTCCACCAAACGCTGGCCCCCGCTGATTGGAAAGTCAGGAATCTCCAACAAACTGTTTCCCGGTAGGTTCATCCCCTCGTTCCTTTCTGTGAATCCTAGCGGGGGTTTTGCAAAACGGCTCATGGTTATTGCGTCTGGAACAATCTCAAAAATACGACTTCCAGCCCGGGTTGGCAGCACTTCGTTAGTGCCATGGCTCCTGCCAATCTCTTGATCGAAGACAAAGCCTTCGCTACGCGATGACCTGAGAATCGTAGCGATTCTCTGTATTAAACTTGCAGCAGAATCACTCGAACCCTCAAGAGTCACGGTTATCCTGCCATCATTCGTTTGGCAAAAAACGAAACGCAACATCTCCATTGGCCGCAACATCGCGAGTAAGCGGAATTCCAGACGCTTCATTTCTTGAGTGGTATTCATTTCAATTCTCGGTTTTGGTTTTCTGAATGGATTCGGTAACGATCTCTGATCTATTTGATGCCTGCTTGGCCCCCGACCTCACGTCCATTACCCCGACCAAACGAAATCCAAAGTCAGCTGTCCGGCGACGTGCCAATTTCGGTGTCGATTCTGGTAGAATAACCGACTCAACAGACGATGCTTCGCTGTGCCATTTGGATGATTCGTAGTCGGTCATACTTCATCTGCGCGACACAATTCGATTTTCCCGTTTCAACTCCTGTCACGCACTACCCCAGTAAAGCACAATCACCGGGCTCGCTTCGGCGCGGCACCATACAGAGCGCTTCCAATCCGTTGCCATCCTGACAATCTCAGTCATCCCGCCCTATGTTCATCGCCTCCCTACAACGTCACCTAAACGTGTGTGCCCAAGTGGACTTGCCCGCATTCGCCAAACGGGATCCCGGTTTCTGGAACGTGATCTCAATCCGCGAGCCATCGCGGCCCATCCCGAATCCGGTCGGTTTACGAAAATTCCACACAACCTTGTGCTTGGATATTGTGGGCACTGACGGGCTTGAAGAAAACGAACTGGCCCATGTCCCCCGGACAGAACATCTGGAGAAGATCTTCCACTTTGCCGACGAGACCAAGGCGGAGCCGCTGCTCGTCCACTGTTGGGCCGGAGTTTCGAGAAGCACCGCAGTCGCGCTCTCGCTGATCGTCAGAGCCATGCACTTCGACGGTTATTCCGAGGACGAAGTCATGAATGAGGCCTGTAACACGCTGTTGGCGATCCGGCCACAGGCCGCTCCAAATCCATTGGTCTTGGAACTGGGACTTGCCCAATTTCTGGATTCGGATTCAGCCCATCGCTTGATGGTCCTACTGGTCAACCAACCCGCACTTTTCCAGAACCGTCACAAGGGAGCATTCCCCGGGTCACTGCAGTGAAGCCGGAGAATCTGAATCGCTCTCTCTACATCGTCACCAGCTGGTCCTGGTTCGGCACCAACATGCTCGGCATCGGCCTGCATTCCTACGGCTTCACCGATGCCGCCTTCCTCTGGCTCAGCGCCTTCATGCTCAGCCAGCTGCTCTTCATGGCCCTCGGATTGATCCGCGAACGTGGACCGAAACCATCCTTAAAACCGCTGATGGGCGCAGTTTAATACAAAATCAAACCCTTCGTAATTCGTAGTTTCCTCATTCCAAGGACCGCCAGAGACATCCTGGTCAGCAAGCTCACCGAGACGCTCAAAACTTTCATTTCAAAACTTTCGCCTAAACCAGGCCGTGATTTGGCACATATGAGGACGATTGATGGTTTTCTGCACTTTACCCTTCTCTGGAAAATGTTTCGGTGCGCCCACCCAGGTTCCACCGAGGAGCAAGCCGAACCATCGGAATAAACGCCTCTCGAAAGATGAACTTGATTACTGACTTCAACACTCGCCGCAACCTGCCGAATTCGTTCTCTGACTCGATGATTGGATTGCTCGCCAGCGTGATCTTCCTGCTTGCGGGTATTGGAATTGTCCATGGGAATGAAATTACCCATACCTTCCGCGTTAATGATGCCAACGCCCAAGCGATGCGCGTGGCGGGTGAATTCAACGAGTGGAATGGGCAGCAAATGACGCGCGAGGCCGATGGCAATTGGTCATTGAAACTCACACTCACCGCCGGTTCCTATGGCTATAAGTTCATTCGCAATGAGAATGAGTGGCTGCTCGATCCCGGGAACGACCAAACCACCACAATTGATGATAACACCAATTCTCTGTTAGTGATCGTCAAGCCCGACAAACAACGTTTTTGGACTCAATCAAAAACCGGTAAAATGATCGAAGGCATCATCAAAACAGCAGATGCCAAATCGGTGAGCATTCAGAGAGAGGACGGGCGGGTTTTGGTGATTCCACTCGATACCTTGATCACCGAGGACCAGGAGGTGGTGAAACAATGGCATGCCAAACCGAAAAGCACTGCTGAAGTGGCATTCAGCGCGGATCCTGCGGCTTGGCATGGCAAACTCGTTCCTGGAGGTGAGCCAATCACTTGGCGGTTCAAAGTCAACGAGCTGCCCGCGCGCAGCGCCCTGCGCATTGAGTATCCCGAAGACCCTCCGCCGCCCTATGAGATCGAGGTGAGAATTGCCGTTCCCGAAGGATTTTCGATGACATCTTCCGACAATTGGATGGGGCTTGTCAGTGCCACCTCGACAGGGGACGCGGTCTGCACGGAGGCCATGGATATGTTTTGGCGCAATTGCCTGGCAAAGGGAATGGCCTGCATGGCGGCAAGCCTGGTCATCGAGGCAAAAGACCGACGCGAGTGGGGATCAATCACCGAACGCTGGGGTGTGGCAAGCGCCGCCCTTGATGAGATCGCCAAAAGCGCGCCCAATCTCAAATCATGGACGTGGGTGCCGATGGGCTTTTCCGGAGGAGGTGGCTATGCGATGTTTTTCGGTGCCTGCCTGCATGAAAACAAATGGAAAGTAGGTGGTATTTACACCAGCGTCAACGGCTACGGAGTTAACCATTTCACTCCCTATCTCAAGCCCGGACGCAGTTATTACCGCATACCTGTTTTCATGAGTTTCGGGAATGAGGATCCCGTCTATGAAATCAGGAGCGCAAATTATTTGATCGAATGGGGTTCCAAAGAGTTCAAAAACTTCCAAGGAGCCATTTTCGACGGTGGCCACAGCATGCACGATCCTCACACCGATCAAGCCTTCGATTGGTTCAAGAGTTTGAAACCGAAAGAAGAGAAATAGCACCGCCACTTGGCCGATCCGAAGTCTTTTCTGGCGCTGGTGAGATGGGGCAAGTAACACTGGGCGCAGATGGACGTGGCTAGCGCAAAAAATTCCTGCTCGGCCATCCTTGTGGCCGCGGGCAGCAGCCGGAGGATGGGCTTTGATAAACTCGCCGCTCCGCTGGGCGGGCTGCCTGTCCTGAGGCGGGCCTTGGAGGCGTTTCTCGCGGTGGATTCCATCGCGGAAATCATCGTGGTGGGGCCTGAGGCGCGGTGGAAATTGCTGGATGGGATGAGGTTTTCCAAGCCGGTAAAACGGGTGGACGGCGGCATGACCCGCCAGGAATCGGTGGCGGCGGGCCTGGCGGAAGTCACCAGCGACTACGTGGCGGTGCATGATGGTGCCCGGCCTTTGATCTCGCCGGAGGACATCGCACGCTGTGTGGAAGCGGCCTTCGTTCATCAGTCCGTGGCGCTGGCACGGCGGGTGACGGAAACTTTGAAACGGAGCGATGCCCATGACTGCAACGTCGCTTCGGTTTCCCGCGAGCATCTGTGGTGCATGGAAACCCCGCAGGTTTTTGCCACGCGGCTGCTGCGCGCTGCTTACACGAAAGTCAGCAGCGCCAACCTGACAGTGACTGACGAAGTTTCAGCGCTGGAGGCCATCGGAGTGAAGGTCAAATTCATCGAGTCCCGCCATCCGAATCTCAAAATCACCACCCCGGCGGATCTCGCGCTGGCAGAAGCATATCTTATCTAACATGAGCAAGGCGGTTTACGAATGGAAACAAATCCCGAACGGCCCACGGCTGGCGGTGGCGACTTTACCGGAATCGGAGTGCGCGTCGTTTTCGATCTATATTCCGGCGGGCAGCCGGGATGAGACGGAGTTGCCTGCGGGGCTGGCGCATTTTGTGGAACATATGGTTTTCAAAGGCACGCAGCGTCGCTCGGCGCGGGACCTGAGCTTTGAAATCGAAAATGCCGGTGGCCAGATCAATGCCTGCACCTCGGAGGACCAGACGGTCTATGAAGGCCGGGGTGAGGCGGATTTGATGCCGCTTTTGGCGGATGTGATTTCAGACATGGTATGGAACGCGACTTTTCCCGAGGCGGAAATCGACCTTGAGCGGGAAGTCATCAATGAGGAAATCACGATGTACCGGGAATCGCCGGCAGATCACATCGGCGATTTGATTTCCAAGGCGCTGTGGGGCGAGCATCCGTTAGGCAACGCGATTTCAGGCTCGCTGGAATCCATCGCGATGATCGATCAAGCGGCCTTGCGGGAGTTCAGCAAACGCTATCATTTCCGCAGCGATGTGGTGATCGCTGCGGCCGGGCCATTTTCGTTGGATGAGGTTTTACAAATGGTGCTCCCCCATCTTCCGGAGCATTTTCATGCAGGAAAAGGCAACGTTTTGTTTGATAAAACCATTTCACCTGTTAGGAAAATCCGTGAGGACCGCGAGACGGATCAACTCCAGCTCGCCCTTGCCTGGCACACGCCGGGCCGCCACTCGGAATCGCGCCATGCATTGAGGATGTTGAGCACGATGCTCGGGGAAGCGGCGAGCTCCAGGTTGTTCCAAGAACTGAGGGAAGAGCGTGGGCTCTGCTATCAGATCAGCAGCGATGTGACGTTTTTTGAAGATACGGGTGCGTTTGAAATCAGCGCCGGACTGGACCCGGAATCGAAGGAAGCGGCGCTCGAATGCATCTTCCGTGAAATCGATAGCCTGGTGACGGATGGCCCGCGCGAGGGCGAGCTGGACCGTGCGAAACGCCTGGCCATCGCCCAGAGCAAGCTGGCCTTCGAGTCCACCTCCGCCCATGCCTCGTGGGCGGGTGAAGGGTTGTTGGAATTTGGGAAAATCCCCTCACCTGCCGAGTGGCGGGCAAGCGTGATGGCGGTGACGGATGAAGCGGTGCGTGCGATCGCCCGGGAGGTTTTCCTCAATCAGGAACCCGCGGTGGCGGAAATCGGCGCAGGAGATGAAGTCCACTGATGTTCAAGCCATTTTCAAGCGAGCATTTGATCTCCGTAGCCATCGGCTTCGTGGTGGTGGCGGCATTGTTGTTGATGGCGGGGAGTGGGCCGCGCGGTCGCGAAATTGTCAGGAAGTTACTCATCCTTTGGTGTTTTTGCTCGATCCCTTTGAGCCTGCTGGCATGGGCCCTGTGGGATGGGCCCAAATCGTTGGATAACTTTCTGCCGCTGCATCTTTGTGATATTGCCACCGTCACCGCTGGCTTTGCCCTTCTCACCAGGCGACCATTGTTAGGCGCGATGACGTATTTCTGGGGCTTGGCCGCCACCACCCAGGCCCTGCTCACGCCGGCGATCTCGATGGGCTTTCCGCATTTTCCGTTTGTGATGTTTTTCGTCCAGCATTTCGCGATCGTGGCGACGGCTTTGTATCTGCCTTTCATTGATGGGTGGCGTCCGCGCCAGCCGGTTTGGCGGGCGATGTTGGAGATCTTCGGATGGTCGGTGGCCTATCATGCGTGTGCCTTGATGGTGAACACACTGTTAGGAACCAATTTCGGCTTCGCATCGCGGCCGCCGGACAATCCGAGTCTCATCGATCATCTCGGGCCGTGGCCATGGTATTTGCTATGGATGCAAGTGATCGCTCTGATGTTGTTTTTTCTACTGGCCTTGCCTTGGTCGCGGCGGGTGCCGAAGTGAGTCAATTTTCCTCAAAGGATGTCCCAACCGTATCATTCACTTGAAGCCCAGCTCCATGATGCCTTTTGGGAGGCCGAGGATGATGGCAGTGAAGTGCGGCTGATGGCGGCGTTTTTGAAGAAATTCCCCGGGCCTGCTTTGGAAATCGGCGCCGGCTCCGGCCGCCTGATGTTTCCCTTGGTGAAGATGGGCCACGATGTGGTGGGGCTCGAGCTCTCGCGGGACATGTTGGACCTGGCCCAAGACCGTGCCGCAAGACTCGGGGTGAAAGCGGTGATCCACGAGGGCGACATGGCGACTTGGAACTCGGATAGGAAATTCTCCGCTTTGCTTGCCCCTGCCTTCACGCTCCAGCTCGCGTCCGATCCGGAGGCGGCGCTGCGGCATTGGCATACAATGTTAGAAAATCATGGCGGCCTTTATCTAACCGTCTTCATGCCCTACGCCGAGCTGCTGGGAGATCTACCGGAAAACGAGTGGTATGAGGACCACCGCGCGACCTTGAAAGATGGCCGGGAGGGATTGCTGGAAACCCGCCATCGGCTGAATCGCGAGAAGCAACTTGTACACCGCGAGCACCGCTATCGGCTTTCGGGAAATCCGCCGGTGACGCATGATTCCACCCAGACGATTCGTTGGTTCGATCATCCGGAGCTGCTCAAATTGCTGGAGGATTGCGGATTCCGTTGTGAGGGATTTTTTCTCGATTTCGATCCGAAGCAGGTGGTGGCGAATCCCGAGAATGTCGATTTCGATGGTATTCTAACTTACCACTTCTCGCGGTTTTAAACAATTCGCAGGATAGCAGGAGAACGGCTTTACACTTCTTGACGAAACGCAGGTAGCAGCTTAGATCTCCGGTGTGCGACGTAAATTTTTCATTTTGGCCTGCTTGGGATTTTTGATCTTGCCCGGCATGAGCCAATGGGAGCGCGAGGACATCGGATTTGAAAGTATCCAGAGCCGCGCCCGTGATTTGGCGAATCGGCCGTATGAAGAACCCAAGCAAGCTCTTCCGCAATGGATGAAGGATGTGAGTTACGATCAGTATCGGGACATCCGTTTCAATCCGGATCAAGCCTTGTGGGCCTTGGATAATTTGCCCTTCCGCGCGATGTTTTTCCACCCTGGCTATCTCTTCCAGCAGCCGGTCACGCTCAATGAATTCACCAGCAGCCACCAGCAACAAATCCGGCTCTCGGAAGCGTTTTTCAAATATGGCCCGCTGATTGCGAAACATGGTGAGCTTCCCACCGATGGCGGCTTTGCGGGATTCCGCCTCCATGCGCCGCTTAACAATCAGGAGATCTTCGATGAACTCATCGCCTTCCAAGGCGCCAGCTACTGGCGGGCGCTTGGAAAATCCCAGCGCTATGGAATTTCCTCACGAGGCATCGCCGTAGGAACGGGCATCGAGGGCACACCGGAAGAATTCCCGAGTTTCCGCGAGTTCTGGCTGCGCAAGCCGGATGCGGGAGACACGCAGGCCAGGATTTATGCCTTGTTGGATGGTCCTTCCTACTCGGGTGCCTATCAGTTTAAGATCAGCCCGGGGAATACAACCATGGTGGATGTCAAGGCCGTGCTCTTTGCGAGACAAGCGGTCCAGCGGCTTGGCATCGCGCCCATGTCCAGCATGTTCTGGTTTGGGGAAAACTCCCGCCGCCGCTTCGATGATTTCCGCCCCGAAGTGCATGATTCCGACGGCCTTTCAATCCGGATGGGCACAGGTGAACGCTTGTGGCGACCCCTCACCAACGAGTCGGGTAAACTCGAACTCAGTTTTTTCGACATGGAGAAATGCGCGGGCTTCGGCCTGCTCCAGCGCGACCGCCGCTTCAACGCTTACGAAGATGATGAGGCAGCCTATCATTTGCGGCCCTCACTATGGATCGAGCCGACCTCGGACTGGGGGCCCGGCCGCGTGATGCTGATGGAACTTCCCGCCACCAATGAACTCAATGACAACATCGTCACCATGTGGGAGCCTGCGGAGACTCCCAAACCCGGCGACCGCGTCGAGTTTTCCTATCGCCAGCATTGGACCACCAACGAAGATCCCTCGGTGGCAGATGGTCGCGTCGTCGCCACCCGGACCGGCACCCACGATTGGCAAACGAATCAGCGTACCATCGTCGTCGAGTTCACCGGGAATGCCTTGAGCCAACAAACCGAGGTCCCGCTCTCCCCCATGGTCCAGGCCATCGGACCCGGCTCGGACCGTGTGAAAATTCACGGCATCACCTGCCAACCCCTGCCCGAGGCCAGATGGCGGGTGGCGTTCCAGATCTCAGCCGCCATCGAAGGCACGAATCTAGCGGACATCGGTCCGGTGGAGTTCCGCTGTTGCATCAAGCGCGGCGAAGATTTCCTAACTGAAACATGGGTCTATCGCATCACTCCATAGAAACCGTCCGCCCGCTCAATGAGCTTGAACTCAAGGAATGGGAGGAGGCCTATGCGGCCGTGGAGGCCTATCTTCAAGCACTCCGGCTGAGGAACCGCCTCTTGGTGGCTGAGCTCGTACGTAGCATTCTCTGGCGCGCCTCCGCCCGCCGTGCCAATGAACCGGAACGTGCCGCACGCATCATCGCCATGGAAGAGGCACTTTCCGAAGTGGCGGAATGGACGCAAGACGTGCTGGATGTGCCGTTGGAAAACC
>JBBRIB010000070.1:0-10234 GCA_038221745.1 Verrucomicrobiales bacterium | reverse complement strand
TTGCCGATGAAGTGGCAAAAAGTCAGACCATTCTCCGCAAGGGGGACGGAACGAAAGCACATGGGGGACGGGGAAATGAGCGCTGCTCACCGCCATCTGTAGCAAAAAAATCAATTTCCACAAGATTTCAATTACCACGCGATCACGCAGGAACTAAAATGCTCCCGGCTGCATCTGGCTCAGGCGCGAGGAAGGATTTCCGGCAAAGCTCCGCATATTTCCCACCCAGCTCCAACAAGACGGTGTGGGTTCCCTGTTCGATCACTTCGCCTCTTTCCAAAACATAGATACAGTCCGCGTTCTGAATGGTGGAAAGACGGTGGGCGATGACAAAGGCGGTGCGGTTTTGCATCAAGCGATCGAGCGCCTCCTGGATTTGCCGTTCGGTCTCGGAGTCCACCGAGGCAGTCGCTTCATCTAACAAAAGGATCGGCGCGTTCTTGAGCAAGGCACGGGCGATGGAGAGCCGCTGCTTTTCTCCGCCGGAAAGTTTCACCCCGCGCTCACCCACATTGGTATCGAGGCCCTTGGGCAGGCGGCGGACGAAATCCGCGGCAAACGCAGCCTCCAAGGCGGCCCACAGCCCAACATCGGTGGACTCCCGTTTTGCTAACAGTAAATTTTCCCGTACCGTGCCATTGAATAAGAACGGCTCCTGCGTCACATAGGCAAGCTGATCGCGCAATGATGGCTTGGCCAGAAGGCCGATGTCCTTCCCATCGATGGTGATTTTACCGGAGGTCGCCTCATAGAATCTCGCCAACAATGAAAGCACGGTGGTTTTTCCCGCCCCGGTGGAACCAACGAGGGCGATCGTCTGCCCCGGAAGCGCATCCAAGGTCACGCGATGCAAGGTCGGTTGATCCTGATAGGAAAACGAGACCTCGTCAAAACGCACATGCCCGGCGATTTTCCCGGACAACACCTCCCCTTCCGTGGAGTTCGGCTCTTCCTTCGCATCGAGGATATGAAACACCCGGTCGGCGGCGGCGCGGCCTGATAGAAGCATCTGATTGAGCGAGTTGAGGCGGTCGATCGGCTCGTAGAACAGGGAGAGGAAAAGCAGGAATTTGGTAAAATCGCCCATCGTGAGATTGTTCTCCATCACCGCCCGCCCGCCGAAGGCCAGAACCAGCACGTAGCCGGTCATCCGCAGAAACGACATGCCCGGCGAGTAGAGCGCCCACCATTTCATCATCCGCAGGTTGGCATTGCGCAGCTGGT
The DNA here is from genome assembly GCA_038221745.1 of Verrucomicrobiales bacterium. Taxonomy (GTDB): domain Bacteria; phylum Verrucomicrobiota; class Verrucomicrobiia; order Verrucomicrobiales; family Akkermansiaceae; genus Luteolibacter. The sequence goes on along the minus strand of JBBRIB010000070.1, from coordinate 9,010 downwards.
CTGAAAAGCGATTGAAGCGGCCATGCTCCGCCTGCTCCGCCGCATAGGCTTTGATTTGGCGCACGCCGGAGATGTTATCATGCAGCAGCGAATTCAAATCCGAGGATGCCTCGCGTTGGTTTTTGTAACGATCCCGCCCGCAGCTCGAATAAATCCACGCCCCCACTGCCAGAAAGGGCACCGGCAAGGTCGCCCACGCCGCCACCGTCGGGTTCAGGAAAAAAAGAAACACGCCGATGCCTAACACCTGCACGACCGCCATCAGCCCTTGTTCCACTCCATCGATGAGCACACGCTCCATGTTCGTCACATCCTCCACCACCCGCGTCATGATATCGCCCGTGCGGCGGCTATCGAACCAGTTGAGCGGCAAGCGCTGGATCCGCTCGTAAAGATCCGAGCGGATATCGTAGATGACCTTCTGCTCGAAGATGTTGTTGATGAAAATTCTCAGCGAATTCAGGCCGTCTTTGAGAAGAAATCCACCCAGCGCGACGAAGACCCAGAAAGAAAACTCCCCATGGCGGGAAGGATTCGGGATAATTTTATCGATCACGAATCCCGTCGCATTCGGGAACACAAAGACCGCCAGCGTCATGCCGCAGGCACACGCAAGTTGAGCAATTGCAAGGCTCGGGTAATGCCGGAGGTAGGAAAAAACGCGTAAAATAGACTTCATGAATGGCGCAGATGCCTGATACTCGGTGTGCCTTTTGTAAAGACAAGCCCGGGTAAAGTTTGAATCTCTGTGAATTTTGGGATTGCAGTGGCCTAAGAAGCTTCCCTAGATTGCCGCCACACAAGGTCCAACAAGCACACCCGCACAAAATCCCATGTCAAAAGTCTTCGGAATTCTCACCGCCATCGTCCTCGCCCTCGCAGCTTTTGTTGCCACCAAAAACAAGGCTGCCCATGAAAGGGAAATCGCGAAGGAGGTTGAACAAAAGGATTCGCTCTCGAAGACCCAGGCGAAACTGCTGGATAGCCAAAGCAAATTGGCTGGAATTGAAACCGAGCGGGCCGAAGTCCAAGCCGAAGGCAACAAAATGGTAGAGATTGAGGAAGGTCTAAAAAAAGAAGCCGAAGAACTTAACTCGCAATCCGAGACAAAATCTGCAAAAGTCGCCAGCAACAAGGCAAAGCTGGATGAGATTCGTGAAAAGACTTCCAAACTCGGCAACATCAAGGAGCTCGCCTCCAAGATGACGGAAACCAACCAGGAGCTGGAAGCACTTACACAGGAAATCTCAGGCGCGGAAGCCACTCTCGCCAATCTCACCGCCCAAAGCGCCCAAGCAGTGCAATCGGTTGAGTTCTCCAAAAAAGCTTTGGAGGACTTCGGAACCGGTCAGTCGCTCGTCACTCTCAACACACGGATTCGTTCCATTTACCCGAACTGGGGTTTTGTCATACTGGCAGGTGGAAACAACGCAGGCGTGGTCGGAAACTCTACGTTGAATGTGATACGGGATGGCCAGCTAGTCGCGAAGCTTCTGGTCACCGCTGTCGAAAACAATACGGCTGCTGCGAGTATCATTCCTAACACACTTGCCCCTGACACCTCCCTCCGCGTGGGAGATAAAGTGGTGCGGGGAGAAAAGGTGACTACCAAACCCGCCACCACCGCCATTCCAAGCACCGCTGGCTGAAACCCGAATTTTTCAAAAAACCTTCTCTCAGGATTCCCTATGAAAGCCATTCTTCACATTCTTCCGATCCTCGTTGCCGCCGCAGCCGCCTTTCTTTCGTTCTCCCAAGCTGGGAAATTCAAAGAAGTGCAAGAGTTGCGCTTGGCAAGTCTCGAAACTGAAAAAGGCGTCAGCGCTGAACTCAGTGTCGTCGATAAAAATCTCAAGGATCAGCGCAAACTCATCGCTGATGAAAAAGGGATTCTCGAATCCACCGTCGCTAACGTTTCCAATTTCAGATCTTCCAACACCGCCCTCAAGAATGAGCTGTCCAAGATCGATCAAGAACTCGAAACTCAAACCGCTGATTTCACCCAGCTTGAAAAGGCCATGGAAGAGGTCAATTCCGTCACTCAATCAATCGGCGGTGATGTTTCTTTAGATAATTTGGCTGAAAAGATCGAGGAAATCGAAAAATCCAAGTCAGACAAGAAGGCTCGTTTGGAAGAGCTCGAAACACTCGCCTCCGGTGCTCAAAAATCTCTTGCCACGGCCCGCGCGGATGCGGATCGCGTCGCCACCCGATCTGCCGAGCGCTCCGCCCGGATCTCTCGCAATTCCATGCAAGCCCGTATTTCCGCAGTGGACCAGGACTGGGGCTTCGTGGTCATCGGCGCAGGTTCAAATTCCGGATTCACCCCTCAAACTGCGCTGGTTGTCGTGCGTGACGGCCAAAGAATCGCCCGCATCACCCCTTCTTCCATCGAGCCGAATCAAACGATTGCCGAAATCGATCTCAAAAGCATTTCCTCCGGCGTTCGGATTCAACCCGGTGACCGGGTAATCCTCGCCACACCGGCCACCAACTGATCTCGATTATTTTTTTTCCAGGCTCCGCAGGCTTGCATGCCGCCGGAGCCTGAATTATTAAATAGGCATGACTCACCAAATCCGTTTCTTCATCGTCATGAGCGCTGTGGCCATTTCATGCTCCGCGTGCAGCACGGATGCGCCGCAGAAGAAGCCAACGGGTCCTACCAGCCAGACCAGCCAAATCCCATGGAATACCCCCATCGGCGGCCAAGGCCAAGGCCAATTCGGCATGATGCCGCAAAATCAATACCGGCGTTGAAGTTTCATACGTCCCACAGGTTTTATAAATCCTATTCCTCAGTTTCTGCCCCGGTCACCTTTAAAAAGGCAACCGGAGCAGTGATACACACTATCTTACTGGGGGGAGCCTCCGTCCTCTGGGCCTCAGAAACCACGAGTGGGGCTGGAAATTTGGTGTGCAGGAGATTGTCATAAATCCGGCCACGTTGCACTTACGTAATCACGTAAAATTTGCAACCACATCGCGGAAAGAAGGTCTGGAAAAGAAGTACGGTGGTTTTGGACGCTATCTGCTCGTCCGCATCACGATTTGTCCAAAGTAGGAAAGCCGTCTCGGCGGTCTTGGCCGGCAGGCATCTTGCCTGCTGCCTTGAAACCACAAATCGTCATTCGCGGCAGCAGAGAGCCGCCAGCGTTCAGCGCGGCGCGAGAACCACCGCATGCTCATCATAGCGGACTTTGGCACTGACTTGGTCAGTAAGATATTTCATCACTCCTCGCGCCGGTAGATTTTTTAAATTGAGCGTGATCCGGCGCTCGGCAAATTGGTTCTTCGGATCCTCAATCACGAAATTCGGCGCGACTTCATCCTTCGATTGCTTTTCCACAATGATGGAAAGTGCAAGCAGGGCTTCCTGGAGCGTAGCATTATCAAGTTGAAAGGCAGGGACCATTACTTCACCGAACTTGGCCTCACGCCCCTTGGCGGCGATGGCACCCGCGTTCAATTTGAGCTGGCCAATGCTGTAACGCGCATTGGCGTGGTTTGGATTTGCCTTTAAGGCGCTCGCATAGTGGGTCCTCGCGGAAACGGGATCACCTGCCTTTTCAGCAGCGACGCCTTTGGCATAAGCAGTTTCAGCTTGCTGGGCTACATTTTGGGCGAAAGCGCCTGAAATCATCAGGCCTGATACAATCAATGCGGTGTGGATTTTCATGATGTTAGGATTTCAGTGACACCCTGTGTAGTATCACTCCTTCGTCAGCACTTCAAGGAGGGAAATGATATTTATTCATGACCGAACCTGGCCATTCCCCCGGACGCGGTATTGATAGCTTGTCAGCTCCCTCAGCCCCATCGGCCCCCGCGCGTGGAGCTTGTCCGTGGAAATCCCGATTTCCGCGCCAAATCCAAATTCGCCGCCATCCGCAAAACGAGTGGAAACATTGTGAAACACACAGGCGGAATCGATTTCCCGCAAGAAGCGCTCCGCCGTCCTCTCATCCTGGGTGACGATCACATCGGTGTGATGCGAGCCATAGTGATTGATGTGCGAGATCGCAGCTTCCAAGGAATCCACAATCTTGATGGATAGAATCAAATCGAGATACTCGGTGCCCCAGTCCTCTTCTTGAGCGGCAGAAATCCCCGTTAGAATCTCGCGGGTTTTTTCACAGCCACGCAGCTCGACGTTTTCCAAGGCAAGTGCTTGCGCCACTTCGGGCAGAAACTCGGCCGCGATTGAAGAGTGGACGAGCAAAGTTTCCAAAGCATTGCACACCCCACATTTCTGGGTCTTGGAATTCACGGTGAGACTCACCGCCATTGCCAAATCCGCACCCGCATCGGCATACACATGGCAAATTCCATCGTAGTGTTTGATCACCGGCATGCGGGCCTGGGAGACCACGGTCTCGATCAAACTTTTTCCTCCCCGCGGGATGATGAGGTCGAGCCAGCGGTCCATGCCTGCAAGCACCGAGACACTTTCCCGGTCCGTGAAGGGGATCAGCTGGACCGAATGTTCCGGCGCCCCCGCCTGCGCAAGGGCGGCGGCGATTGCACGGTTCGAATGAATCGCCTCGCTGCCACCGCGCAGAATGGTTGCGTTTCCCGTCTTGAAGCACAGCACGGCCGCATCCGCCGTCACGTTTGGGCGGCTTTCATAGATGATTCCGATGGTGCCGATGGGCACGCGGATCTGCTCGATCTTGATTCCATTCGGGCGCTCCCATGCTTCGAGCACCTGCCCCACGGGATCGGGTAGAGCGGCCACCTGCTCGATGGCAGCGGCCATCGCCTCGATCCGGCTTTCACTGAGCAACAGACGATCCAGCATCGCCTTGGATAGCCCGCGCTCCTCACCGGCTGCAAGGTCCATCGCATTCGCCGCCAGCAGCTCAGGCACCCGCCGGCGGATGGCAGCAGCCATCGCGCGAAGGATGGTGTTTTTCTCCTCGCTCGTGAGTTGCGCAAGCTGATAGGCCGCAGCACGGGCGCGCTTGCCCATCTGATAAATGGTTTCCTGAAGGGTGGACATGAAAGAATGGTTCCGCCCCAAATCATCGGGCGCACAGGAGTGGAACAGCAGTTGCCCATGAAATCAAGCGAGCTGAAAATTTTTACTAAGTTGCTACGCCGTTGCGCTTTGGCCGAAGCCTGCAATCGTTTGCCGCGATGCACCCTGCAAATTCCAGCCGTCGGGATTTTCTCAAAGCGCTCTCTGCCGCCTCTGCGATGGGACTGGCTCCCTCCGCTTTTGCTGAACCAGAACCCATGGCCCGAAAACCACCGGGCATCAATCTCGGTATCGATAACTTTTCCGTGCGCGACATGAAATGGAACGCGCTCCGACTCATAGACTACGCTGCCCTACTAAAACAGAATCGCTTTTCATCACGGACTTCAGCCCTTTTGAAAAGAGGGACGACGCTTATCTATCAGGACTATGCAAGCGGGCCGCCGATCTTTGAATGCAGCTCCAGCTGGGTTCGTGGAGCATCTGCCCATCGTCCAAAACGTTCCCAAAGGATTGGGGAACGGCGGAAGAACACCTCGCGCTCGGCATCCGCATGGCCAAAGCGCTGGGTTCACCCGTTTTCCGCGTGATCCTTGGCAATGCGGAGGATCGCAAAGGCGAGGGCGGGATTGATGCCCGCATTGCGGATACCGTAAAAGTTCTCAAAAGCCAACGACAGCGAGCCAAATCTTTGCTCCTGTGTGGCTGACGCGTCTCGCGGCAGTGCCAATGAACCGGAAAAGCCCCGCAACTGATACCGCGTTCTTCTTGCCACCCACTCCCGGCCCGAACTGAAACCGTCGGCGCTTTCAAGCATCTCGGCCGTGTTCTTCGTCATCGCAGCGGCGTTCTGTGACCGTTGCCGGAGATCCGCCCGCCCCGGCTTCTTCCCGAGGGCCAGCCCCATCAAACGCCGATACAACTGGCTGCGGATTTCATCCACCCGTCGCGCTGCCTGGGTCCGTGCCAGAGCCAGCTCTTGAGCCGGAGTCAGTGGCACCCCATTTTCATCCACGGGCGGCAGCTCTAATTCGCCCCGCGTGCACACCGCCGCAGCCTCCTCCATTTCCTTCGCGATTGCCGCCAACTGCGCTTCGCTCAAGCCGCTGGCCCGGTAGGTATCAACCGTGGTTTTCTTTTGATCGGAAGTGTAGCGTAGGCGGCCGATCCTATCGATCTTCCAAACCGATTCATTCACAGGTGTCATAGATTCGCGAACTATGAAGCCTATGAAATACGGTGGCCAGAATCTTCACGAGGCGCTATGGACCCCGCTTGCAGTGAGAGGAAGAGCGAGATACCATTTGCTGGGTTTTTGCGGTTCATTGGCACAGCCGCGAGACGCGCCAGCCACATGCGAAGAGGAGCGTATCTGTGGCGGGGCTTTTTCGGTTCATTGGCACAGCCGCGAGACGCGTCAGCCACATGCGAAGAGGAGCTTATCAGTGGCTGGGTTTTTTCGATTCATTGGCACAGCCGCGAGACGCGTCAGCCACATGCGAAGAGGAGCTTATCTGTGGCGGGGCTTTTTCGTTTCGTGGGCACTGCCGCGAGACGCGTCAGGCACTTAGGAGATAAAGAGATTTTTGGAGCGCTCTTCCCGCACCACCGCTCACTTCACTTCCTTCAAGAGTTTCTCCCTGGCGGCGGGAAAAACGTCGGCGGCATCCAGAGCGGCACGAGCACCTGTTAGGTCGGAGCTTTGCCATGACCCAAGAGGCTGGCGCATTTGCTCCACCCGTTCCGTTCCATCACTGATCGAGGCGGCCCAGGAAAAGCGGTATTCGGATCAGGCATGCGGACTTGGCTCACCAGTGGCTTGATCGCGGCATCGCAGGAGAGGTTATCCGCAATCTGGTCACTTAGCCGACCATCGTTTCTGACGAGCAACCGGGTATCGATACGACCCCCGCCTTCCTGGGTTTGTCTTATGCGGTGCAACTGGTGGGGAAAGATCCCGCTGCCGCCATTGACCGGGTCCAAACAGGACGCGAGCAGGGGCATCATGACTTATGAAAAAGAGAATCGGGTAACGCTGATTCCAAAACACCTTTCGCTTTGGGCCATGCGATTGCTGCTTCGGCGATGATCCATGCTTCGAGGGCGAGGGTTATAAGGCCGATGGCGGAGAGGAGGTAGTTGGGCGTTTTTCCGGTGAGCCATGCGGCATCGCCGACAAAGAGCTGGGAGATCATGGCAGTTGCGGGGAGGATGAGCATGAAGACAGCGGGGATTGCCACAAACCAGATGGGAAGGTTTCTGCGCCACATCCAGAAGAGGATTACGAGAAATGCGAGTCCGGCGAGGAGCTGATTGGTAGCTCCGAACAACGGCCAAAGTATGAGGCCGCCCTTGCCTAGATTTTCCGTTGCGTAGGAGGCACCTTCCGCAGGCATGGCTGCAATGGCGCCGGCGATGATGATCGCGAAAATTGTGGCTACATGTTTATTGGCCAGGGGTTTGATGCCGATGGTCATTGCGATCTCCTGGGTGACGTAGCGCTGGAGGCGGCAAGCGGAATCCATGGTGGTGGCCGCAAAGGATGCGACAAACACACCCATCAGCGCGGTCGCGAAGGTGGCTGTAAGACCGAGTGCCTGGATGAAGTTTCCCGAGCCGGACACGAAAGCGGAGATGGCGCCTTTTCCGGCGGCATTCCATTCGGAGTAATTCGCGTTGTAGGCGGCCGCGCCGGTGAGGGTTTTGCCAGTGGATTTTCCGTCAATCATTTCCGGAACACCGAGTCCGATGCCGGCGACGCAGGCAAGGATGACAAGGACGGCCAGGAAGCCCTCGGTAAGCATCGAACCGTAGCCGACGAACTGGGCATCAGTTTCGCATTTCAATTGCTTGGATGAAGTGCCGGAGGAGACGAGGCAATGAAAGCCGGAAATGGCTCCGCAGGCGATGGTTACAAAGAGGAAGGGGAAAATCCATGGTGCGCCAGGGGGTGCTTGATCGCCGATGCGTATCATGGGTGCAACGATTTCGAGGGCTTGCTTATCCGGACCACCACCGAATCCAAAAATTCCTGCGATCACCAGGCCGACGACGACCAACCCAAGTGCCGAGAGGAGTTGAAGGGCGTTGATGTAGTCCCGAGGCTGGAGCAACAACCAAACCGGTAGCACGGATGCGATATAGGCATAGACAAGCAAGAGCGCGACCCACGCGATGATCGGCCAGTCGGCCAAGGTGGAGTTGAAGGTATGCAGGAAGCCCCGATCGCCGAAGGCCACGCTGAGATACATCACGGCGAGTGCGATGATGGAAGGAATCAGAAGGCTGATCCCCTTGCGGTGGATTAACAGGCCAATGACGACCGCAATCGGTGTCTGCACGAGGCAGGGAAAGATCGAGGATGGGAACATCCGGAAGACATTCGCGATCACCAGCCCGAAGATGGCCAGCACGATGGTAAGTGCCATGAAAAGGATGGAGAGAAACAAAATACGTGTGCGTTTGGAAAGCACCCGCCCCGAGATATCGCCCACGGTTTGGCCCTTGTTTCTCATGGACACAACCAATGCACCCAGATCATGCACCGCACCGATGAAAATGGATCCGAACAAGACCCACAACAAAGCCGGCAACCAACCCCAGATCACCGCAAGGGCAGGGCCGACGATTGGGCCCGTGCCGGCGATCGATGTGAAATGATGGCCGAAGACCACGCCTTTTGAGGTTGGAACAAAATCTTCGCCATCCTCCATTTCGATGGAAGGTGCTTTGTTTGCGGGATCGAGTTTGAAAATTTTCTGCGATAACCAGCGGCCGTAGGTGTGGTAGGCGATGATATAAGCGACAAAAGAGCCGACGGCGATCATGAGGGTTTGCATTTCCCAATAAGACAGCCCGAAACATGGGTAAGGCGAAGCACAAATTTTCTATTTCAAAAAGCCGCGATTTCATTTCACGCCGCAGGCCGCCTGTCAAAGCGGGGCGAAAGCTGGATGCCAAGGAGAGCCGGGTGGGCTATGCTTGGGCGATCCTTTCGCAATTCTTTGGCCTGCGCTCCCGGCGGTAGCG
>JBBRIB010000069.1:0-10380 GCA_038221745.1 Verrucomicrobiales bacterium | reverse complement strand
TGCTCGTGGTTGGAAAAGTAGCGCAGGAGCCAGGCATCCAGCGCGTCATTCATGGCAAATTTCCATTTGCCATCAATGCCACCGGCTACAGCCTCGCCAGCCCTGCGGAAGGACTCCACAACGGCAAACGCTTGCCTCAGTATTTGTTCCAGGCGAATTCCAAGCTCAGCCTTGCTGGCACCGGCCCCGTCGGGATGCGTGAATATGCCGCACTCGGCGATAACACCGGGAATTCGTTGGACTCACGCTACTGGGGAGCGGTGAAGGAGTTCAACCTCGTCGGCCCGGCGCTTTTCGCCCTGTGGCCATTCACCACCGGGCATTGGGGATTCATCCGCTGAGACCGTGTCCGCCGCCTCGGAAATCACCCGCCGGGCCGAGTCGAATCTCGCATTCGCCCTCAATATCCTGCCGCGTGACCAGAGGCAGGATATGTCGATCTTCTATGCGTTTTGCCGGACCATTGATGATCTTGCGGATGATCCATCGCTCCCTTTCACCCAACGTGAAAAACAGTTGGAAGTTTGGAAAAACGGCATTCTATCCGGATTTTCCGCGCCCGATGAATTCCAAGCCGAACTACTCGCTCTTCGTGATCGGCGACAAATTCCCAACGAATTGATGATCGCAATCATCGAGGGCTGCCAGATGGACCTCCAGCCCCAGCGTTTCCAAGCCTGGGAAGATCTATCAGCTTACATCTGGAAGGTCGCTTGCGCCGTAGGTCTGGTATCCATCCGCCTGTTCGGCTGCCAGGATCCCGCGTCCTCGCGTTATGCCATTGCGCTGGGTCATGCCTTGCAACTCACCAACATCCTGCGCGATGTTCATGAGGATTTTTCAAACGGCGCTCGGCTTTACCTTCCCTTGGACGATCTCACCCGCTTTGGCCTCACCGAGCAGGATCTCAGCGACAGCGTCGCGGATTCACGATTTACAGCACTCATGGATTTCCAAGCGGAGAGGGCGGAAAATTTCTTCACTGAGGCCGCGGAGATCCTTCCTGCCAGTGATCGGAAAGCCCTGCTGCCTGCGAGAATCATGGGTGAGATCTATCAGCTATTGCTTGCGAAAATGCGGAAAGGTCGCTTCCAAGTTTTCACCAAGCGCTACCGCATATCGAAGCCTCGAAAAATAATCATTCTTTCCAAGCATCTGATTGCACGAAGCTGAGATTGCGAATAAAGTCGCCCAGAGCACCGTCCCAAGCCCATGTCCAAACTCCTTATCGCAGCCCTCTTGATTTGCCACCTTGCTTTGGTGTCCTGCTTCCCGCCTGAAGATCCCTACGCGCCGCTGCCACGTTTTCGGCCCAATCCACCTTATCCGCCCCAGCCCGTGGATCCCTCCGGGCAGACGACATCGCCAGACCCCTACGGATATCTCGAATCCCGGCCCGCGCCTGCGCCCCTCGCACCCACCCCGCCTGCGGCTGGCAGCTATCCATTTGCCTCACGCACCACCAATCCCAATCAAGTGCTCAGCCCCTATGAACCTTATAACGTCATTGATGTGGAAGGCTTCAAATCAGGAGCCCTTGCGCGAGACCCTTCGAATCAAAAAATCTTCCGCGTGCCCTGAGTCTGGCGCGGGGGTTTCTATCAAAAATCTGGTTATTTCACTTTCTTAACCTTTTGCATTGCCGAGTGAGCTGCCTCTGCTAGCTTGCCCCCGATTGGTTGAGGAAGCAGATGAATGCACTACTTGAACATCCCGTGCTCGTCTTGAATCGGTTCTGGCAACCCATTCACACCTGCTCCGTCCGCCGCTCGCTCCACCTGCTCTGCCTCGGCCACGCCCACGTCGTCCAAGTGGAGGGTGAGGAGCGATTCAACACCCACGATCTTTCATCATGGATCTCCTACTCGGATGCCAGCACCGATACCGAGCTGATCCACGGCGCGAGAATCGCCATCCGCGTCCCGAAAATCATCGTGCTTTCGGTTTACGACCGCTTGCCTCGGCTTGAAGTGAAATTCACCCGTCGCAATGTTTTCCTCCGGGATAAATTCACCTGTCAGTATTGCGCCAAGATCCTCCCGGAAACCCAGCTCAATCTCGATCACGTCACCCCTCGCGACAAAGGCGGCCGCACGACTTGGGAAAATATCGTCACCTCCTGCTTCCGCTGCAATACCCGTAAAGCAAACAAGATGCCACACGAGGCAAACATGCATCCCCAGAGCAAGCCCTTCGCCCCGCGCTGGCGCCCGCTCTTCGGCATTCACGAAAATGGCCTCGCCGATGAAAGCTGGGGGCATTTCCTCTACCAATCGCGTGATGAGGACCGCCGCTCAGCTTGAACTCAGCGGAAATTTCAGGGTTTCTGCAAACCGTGCGCCGAGTTGAGACATTTATCAGCGTGCAGATTCGTTTCATTTCCATCCTTCTTCTTCTCGTAGCTCCGCTCACTGCCCGCCCGTGGTCTGAGGACGTGATGTATTTCGTCATGGCAGATCGCTTTATGGATGGGGATCCCCAAAACAACAGTCCCACCGGCAGTGATCCCGCGCTCTATGATCCACAACAGAAGGAAACCGGCCGCTATCAAGGCGGCGATCTGCGCGGCCTCGAACAGGCACTTGCTTCAGGCTATTTCAACGATCTCGGCATCACCGCGCTCTGGCTCACTCCCGTTGTTAAAAATGTTTGGCGGTCTGGCTATGATCTTGGCGGTTCGAAAACCGGCTATCATGGATACTGGACTCAAGATTGGTTGGACATCGATCCCCACCTCACCAGCAACAAGTCGCTAACAGGCGAAGCCTATTCCGATGATGCTGAGGGTCGCATGAAGCACTACCAGGACTTCATCAAGCTGGCCCACTCCAAGGGCATCAAGGTCATCAAGGATGTGGTCCTCAATCACGCCGGGCCGGTTTTTTATTATGATGCCAATGAAAATAATACCTTCGATGTGAACAAAAAAGAGGAATGGATCCAGCCCTTTAAGGACAGCGGATTTTACCACAATGCAAAATGGGCGGATGTGCCCAAATGGAACTTCCATCGCACCCAGCCGGATGGTCCGCGTGAATTGTTAGGTGCGAAGATTCCCACGACGGGTATCCTTTCGAACCTTGATGCCTATGGCAGGAAAGGCTTCTCATCAGACAGCCTCGGCAAGTCGGATGGCGAGGAAGTTGCCTGTGACTTTTTTTCCCTCCGGGATCTTTGGACTGCACCTGACGGCAAACACTTTGATGCCCTCGTCGATGAATTTGTGACGATCTACAATTTTTACCTCACCACTGTCGGTGTCGATGGCTTGAGGATCGATACCGTCAAGCACGTCCATCATCAGTTCTGGGATGCCTTCACCGCCCGTTTGCGTACCAGGCTGGGAAATGCCGCTGCGGAGAAGCTCCTCTTCGGGGAAATCTATGATGGCAATCCTGAAGTATTGGGCCGCTACACCTGGCCCTCGGACTGGCCGCAAAACACCCAACCGGTGCTCGATTCGGTTTTGGATTTCAATTTCTGCTTCACCGCCCGCGAATACCTCAGGCAATCAGGCAAGAACTTCGGATCGCCTGCGGATTTGGAGAAATCGCTCAAGATCCGCACCTCGGCAAGTGAATCGGGGCGGCCCTTTTACAACCCGAATCCCGGCCCGGATGGACTCAATTCCCAACAGAAAATCATCACCTTCATTGAGAATCACGATGGCCTCAATCGCTTCCGTGTCACCGGCATCACCGAGCGAAGGAACCGCCTCGCCCAAGGCCTTCTGCTGGTGCTGCCCGGTATCCCGTGTTTATACTACGGGGCGGAAGCTTCGCTCTTAGATGAAGAAGGCAAAATAGGTGAGGATGGCGAAAGTGGCCGCATGATGTTCTACAAGCGTAAAGGTGGTCCCTCAATCGCAGAGGTGAAGAATTCTCCCACTTTCAAGGACATTTCAACCCTTGCCGCGCTACGCCGAAGGCTGCCGGTTTTACGCACCGGGAAATGGTTGCCACTCTGGGTGGATAGCGGTGAGAGCAAGCAGGACGATGGCATCTTCGCGTTCGCCCGCGCTTCTGAAGATGGAGAATCCTTCGCCGTCATCGCTATCAACGCTTCGGATGAATCACGTGTCACCTCGCCTGCGGACTTTAAGATATTGTTTCCATCAGAAATCAAATCCACCGGCAAGGCCCTGCGCCTCGCCGCTATCGTCGGCCAGGAAAAACTACCGGACACCGCAGACATTTCCGCATCAGGGCCGCTGACACTATCCATTCCACCTTCGAGTCTCCTTGTTTACGAGTCCGTGCCCATGCCGCCGCCTGCAGCGCCTTGAGATTGAGCCTTGCCGCCGCAGCCGAGTGGAAGCATGGTTCCCGTAGCTCCCATGCGTTTACTGCTCATCGAAGACAATGCCCCCCTTCGCAACGCACTCGGGCAATACCTCCGCGAGGCGGGACTCATCGTGGATTTCGCCGCAACCGGCGATGAGGGCCTCTGGGCGGCCAGCGAGCAGCCCTACGATGCCGTGATCCTCGATCTCATGCTGCCCAACGTCCATGGCATGACGATTCTCGAAAAACTCCGCGCACGCGGAAATCCCGTTCATATCCTCGTCATCAGCGCACTTGATGGCCTTGATGATCGCCTCAAAGCACTCGATGCCGGAGCGGATGACTACCTCGTGAAACCCTTCTCCCTCGCAGAAGCTCTCGCCCGGGTTCGCGCTCTCCTGCGGCGTAACTACCGCACGAAATCTCCGCTTCTCGAATGTGCGGATCTCACCCTGGAGCCACTCTCACGCAGCGTGCATCGCGGTGGGCATCCCATCGAATTGACGGCTTTGGAGTATCGCTTGTTAGAGTATCTTTTTCACCGCTGTGGGGAAGTGGTTACCCGCAGTGAGATTTGGGAAAAAGTCTTCGAAGATGGCACCGGTGGCAGCAGCAATGCGGTGGATGTTTATATTGGCTACCTCCGGAAAAAGCTCAATATCGAGGGTACTGCAAATCTCATCCAGACCCGGCGTGGCCAAGGATACGTGCTCGAACCCTGCGTTCCATGAACAGGCCTTCCATCCGCCGCTGGCTGTTGTTCCGCAGCAGTGTTGCCATTGCCGCTCTTCTCCTCGCTCTCGGCATCGCCATCTACTTCACGGTGAAACAAAGCATGATGCTGGCCCTGGATGATTCGATCAGCCAGACAGCCGCACTGTTGGCCAATCAAGTGGAACTCGAAAACGAAGCCGTCATCTTCGAGTGGCAGGAGGGCCTCGCCACCAATACGACGCTTGCTGCCAGCGGTCTTTTTCAATTCTGGGATGAACAAACGGGAATCACCACTCGCTCGCCCGCGCTTGCCTTGGCGGATCTGCCTAAGTTTTGCGGCAGAGATCATACCGCGCTCAAGCGGAACATTCGTCTTCCGAATGGCCAACGGGGGCGGGCCATCGGCTTGAGAATTCATCCTTTTGTCGTCCCGGCAGAAATGGCGCGCATGCAAAAAGTTGGCCGTGTCATCGATCCCGATAGCCGCACCTTTATCCTCGTGGTGGCAGGGGACGCAGAGCCACTTTATCAGACGCTCAATCGGCTGCGTTGGATTCTCGCAGCTTTCCTTTTAGGAAGTTTGGCCGTCGGCTTCTTCATCATCGCAAGAGTCGTCCGGCTTGCTCTCAAGCCGATCAAGCAGTTGGAGAAACAAGTTAAAAACCGCAATGAATCCCAGGTGGATCAAGCGTTGGATCTTCCGGCCCACTTGCCGGCGGAGTTAATCGGATTGGCGGAGAATTTCAATCGCTTGCTCGGACGGGTGTCGGGCGTGCGCGAGCGCGAATTCAATTTCGTCCGCATGGTCGCCCATGAACTTCGCACCCCCATCGCCGGACTGCGGGCGACCACTGAACTGGCCCTCTCGAAGAATCGTGAAACCCACGAGTATCAAGAACAACTCACCCTCTGCCATCAGACCGCCGTTGAACTCAATGAATTGATCAACCGCTTGTCATCTCTTGCAAAGCTTGGGCAAGGAAATATCATGGAATCCCTGGTGAAGTTTGATTTTGTGGAATTGTTGGGCGGCTGTGTAAGCCCCTTCATTCCGCGCTTTGAGGCACAGAATCTTCGCTTCGATCACGTTCCCTCTGGCGAACCATTGGACGTGCGGGGTGACCCGTTTTTGGCGAAGCTTATTCTCAATAACCTGTTGGATAACGCGTTGGCCTACACTTGTCCGCAAGGGGAGATTCTGATCCGCCATGAGAATACCGCGAAAGCAACGTTGATCCAGATTTCCAATTCAACCCGCTGCCCGCCTGACCAGACGGATCGCTGGTTTGAGCCGTTGTTCCGCACGAACCCTTCCCGGCAGGATGCAGCCCGGCATCTCGGAATCGGTCTGACGCTCAGCCTCAACGCGGCGAATGCGATGGGCTGGACTTTGCAGGCCCGTAAAATTGCGGATGATCGAGTTTTGTTGGAACTTAGAATTCCCAAGCCCCGGGTTTGAGGAAAAGTCATCAGATTTTCAAGAAATCCGCTGATTCTCATCATTCTCTCATGAAGGGAGCCGCACGATCTCGCTGTGAGTCAATTATCCACCGAGCCCGGACCCGAGAACCAGCCCCTTGTGCAAAATACGGTCGCTGCGGTACACCCGCAAACAAAAGCATCTGCCAAAGGGAGGGCGGAAATCATCCGCCAGCCGCTATCCGCGATTGTGGCAGCGGTATTAATTTTCCTGATGCTCTTCGGTCAACCCTCCTGGTTTGGCACTTGGCCGATGCTTTTCCTCAAACTCGCCGGATTTCTGCTCATCTTCACCGGAGTGCTGGGGCGGATCCTGTGCACACTTTACATTGGTGGCCGGAAGAACCGCGAACTCTATCAAAGTGGCATCTATAGCTTCTGCCGGAACCCGCTTTATTTCTTTTCCTTTCTCGGCCTCACGGGGATTTGCCTGCTTACCCAAAGCCTTGCGCTCACCCTACTGGCCTCTTCGCTGTTTCTCATCCTCTACCGCAGCGTGATTATAAGTGAGGAACATAAACTCCTGCGTCTTTTCCCGGTGGATTTCCCGAACTATCAAAAAGCTGTCCCTCGTTTCTGGCCCACAGGGCTTCCGAAGCTTCCCTCGCAAATCCTTAGCGTGGATACCGGCATCTTCATCCGTTCGCTATCAGAAGTATTATGGTTTCTCGCGACGATTATTTTTGTGGAATTCATCGTCTATGCACGGGGTAGGGGAGTGATTCCCACTTTGTTCTCTTGGTTTTAATCCGATCCCTCATGTCTTCTTTCCTTCGCTCGGCTTCGGTTCGCTTGCCGCTTGTGGCATTTCTTGTGTTCGTTGTGATCTCCTTCATCTCGCGGCTGGTGCTGCTGGGAATCGCCTACCATGATGTGGGTTCTGTCGTATCCATCGGCCATGCGTTCGCCACAGGCTTTTTCATGGATTGGGTTTCAGGATTTTTTGCAGCAATTCCATGGGTGATCTACGGAGTAATCATGCCGGAACGTATTTTGAAATCCCGTTTTGGTCGCTATCTCAACGTCAGCGTGATGGCGGTGTTTGCGAGTCTTCTGGTCTTCATCACCATTTCTGAAGCGGTTTTCTGGGATGAGTTTGGAGTGCGCTTCAATTTCATTGCCGTGGATTACCTGATTTGGACGCAGGAAGTCCTCGGAAACATCAACGAATCCTATCCGATGCTACCGATCTGTGCGGGTATTTTTCTGTTAGGGTGTGGGATCGCTTGGTTCCTCAGCCGCCGGGGAATCCTGACATGGGCGGTGAGCGCACCCTCAAGCTGGGCCTCCCGCTTCGCGACGCTGGCCCTTGGCCTGGCTTTGCCATATCTCGCCGTCACTTGGGTCACCCAATCCGCCTTGTTGAATTTCAAGAACCAATACGATGCGGAATTGGCCAAGAACGGTTGTTGGTCGTTCTTCGTGGCAGCGAAGGAGATGGAGTTGAACTATGAGCAATGGTATCGTCAGTTACCTCATGATCAGGCATTGGCTCTTGCCAAGAAGGACCTCATTACTCCAATCGAAGCGGCGAATTCCGCCTTGCCTGATGATCTCCAGCGCAACGTCCTCCGCCACGGTGAGGAAAAGCGCTGGAATGTGATCACAATTTGTATGGAAAGCATGAGTGCGGATCTCATGACTTATGCTGGCAGCAAGCGTGATGTTACTCCCAATCTGGATCGTCTCGCGGGCGAATCATTGTTTTTTGACCGACTTTACGCCACCGGCACCCGCACGGTGCGTGGCATGGAAGCGCTCACTCTCAATCTCCCGCCGACTCCCGGTCAAGCGATCATCTATCGGCCTGAAGGCAAGGATCTTGTAACCACCTTCACGCCCTTTCTGGATCGTGGCTACGATTGCGCCTTCTTCTATGGTGGTGATGGAGCCTTCGACTATATGAACCGCTATTTCTCCACCGCAGGCTGCCGCATCATGGATGTGAACGCATGGCAGAAATCCGACGTCACATTCAAAACCGCATGGGGCGCATGCGATGAGGATTTATTCAACAAAACTATCGCGGAGGCAGATCGAAACTTCGCGGATGGGAAAAGTTTTCACTACTTTTGCATGACGACCAGCAATCACCGGCCCTATCACTTTCCTGATGGTAAAATCGACCTCAAACCGAATGGCAAGCGCCCGCCTGCCGTAAAGTATTCAGACTGGGCCATCGGTAAACTGATCGCAGATGCCAGCAAGCGCCCTTGGTTCAAGGATACGGTTTTTCTCATCGTGGCCGATCACTGCGCTAGCAGCGCTGGCAAGGTGGAGATCGATGTCACGAAATACCATATTCCGGCGATCATCTATAATCCCGGTTTGATCCCCACCCAGCGGGTTTCCGCCATCTGCAGCCAGATTGATTTGATGCCTACCTTGTTCGGACGAATGAATTGGTCCTACAAAACCCTTGGCTACGGCCATGATCTATTGGCACCCGAGGGCAGCCCTTTCCATCAGCGTGCTTTTGTAAGCAACTATCAGAAGATCGCTTTGCTTGAAGATGAATCACTCGCCATTCTCAAGCCGAAGAAGGAAAGCACGGTTTATCGATGCAATTCTCTTACGGGTGAGCTATCTCCCTCCACTGAGGCCGCCCCACCGATCCTTGATGATGCGACGGCATTTTACCAAAGCGCCTCTTGGCTATTTGGTAGCGGCAGGCTCAAGAGGAAGATTCATGAAGCGCTCACTCCGACTGCCGCCCTAAAGTGAAAATCCTTTGGCGGGACGGGGATGAAAAAGTGCTGCCAGGGAATCCGCGGCAAGCCCGGACAAACTACCGTTGCTCCGATCAAGGCCTGGCGGGATTCGCCTGCCGAACCTCCACAGCCCCTGACAGCCCGGAGAGAAAAACCCAGCCCAGCCATTTTCGCAATGCCTTTTTTACGACTTTTTAATGACAAGTCCGCTAGAATCTATACGACAACTTCCAGCAACCCGCTGAACTCATGATCCAATTCGGCATTCTCAATCCCCATCTGCTTTCCCTGCTGGCCCGTGTGCGCCACACGAACACTCTGGTCATCGCGGACTGGGCATTTCCAAATTGGCCGCAGATGGAAATCGTGGATCTCTCCCTTATCTGTGGTGTTCCGACCGTGCTTCAGGTGTTGGATGCGCTGAAGCCAAATTTCAAGATCGGCAAGGTCTGGCAAGCTGAACAATTTATCACCGCGAATTCTCGGGAAATTGTTTCGAGCTTTGACCAGGCATTCGCTTCCATCCCTAACGTAATCATCGAGAGGCTTGACCATGGCGCTTTCAAGAAACTTGTTCCGGGTGCCATCGGTCTGATTCGCACGGGCGATGCGACCTTGTACGGGAACGTCATCATTGAGTCCGTTTGATGAAGACCGCCGTCACCTTATGCCAGGTAAACGAAGCCACCGCAGGCCCGTTCGTCTTCCGGCAACCCTTGCCAAAAGCTTTCGCCCTGGCCGCAGAACTCGGATTTGACGCGGTGGAGTTATTTCTGCCAGGGCCGGAATTCATCACCGCCGGGGAGATTCTAGATCTAGCAGAATCTTATAAAATAAAGATCGCGGCGATCGGCACCGGGGCGGGTCTATTGAGGCAGGGTCTTACGCTCACGGATTCTTCTCCGGAAAAACGCCAGGCGGCACTGGAGTTCATCCTCGTGATGGTGAAACTCGGCGGGCAGATCGGAGCGCCTGCAATCCTTGGCTCGATGCAGGGAAAATGGGGCGGTGAGGTTTCCAAAGAGCAAGCACTCGTGTGGCTGGCAGATGCCCTTCAGACGATTGGAGAGGCCGCCGCGGCCTATGGAGTGCCGTTCATTTACGAGCCGCTCAACCGCTACGAAACGAACCTCATCAACCGCTTGTCCGATGGCGTGGATTTCCTTTCTTCCCGGAAAATTACCAACGTCACC
>JBBRIB010000068.1:0-10422 GCA_038221745.1 Verrucomicrobiales bacterium | reverse complement strand
GCCTATGAAGTGCGTAAGTGTTGAGGCCAACGCCGCTTCTCTTTCTCCCCTCATTGGCCTTGCGGACAAGATGTCCGCGCTCCCCTGTGTAGCTGACGCGTCTCGCGGCTGGGCCAATGAAGTGGGGAAGTGTAGAGGCCCACGCCACTTCTCTTTCTCCCCCCATTGGCCATGCGGACAAGATGTCCGCGCTCCCCTACGTAGCTGACGCGTCTCGCGGCTGGGCCAATGAAGTGCGAAAGTGTGGAGGCCCAAGGCGCTTCTCTTTCTCCCCCCATTGGCCATGCGGACAAGATGTCCGCGCTCCCCTATGTAGCTGACGCGTCTCGCGGCTGGGCCAATGAAGTGCGAAAGTAGGGAGGCCTACGCCACTTCTCTTTCTCCACCATTGGCCATGCGGACAAGATGTCCGCGCTCCCTTATGTAGCTGACGCGTCTCGCGGCTGGGCCAATGAAGTGGGGAAGTGTAGAGGCCCACGCCGCTTCTCTTTCTCCCCCCATTGGCCATGCGGACAAGATGTCCGCGCTCCCCTAGGTGGCTGACGCGTCTCGCGGCTGGGCCAATGAAGTGAGAAAGTGTGGAGGCTCGGGCCGCTTTTCTTTCTCCGCCCATTGGCGATGCGGACAAGATGTCCGCGCTCCCCTATGTGGCTGACGCGTCTCGCGGCTGGGCCAATGAAGAGCGAAAGTGTGGTGGCCCATGCCGCTTTTCTTTCTCCACCCATTGGCCATGCGGACAAGATGTCCGCGCTCCCCTATGTGGCTGACGCGTCTCGCGGCTGGGTCAATGAGATGAGAAAGTGTGGAGGCTTATGCCGCTTTTCTTTCTCCACCCATTGGCGATGCGGACAAGATGTCCGCGCTCCCCTAGGTGGCTGACGCGTCTCGCGGCTGGGTCAATGAGATGAGAAAGTGTGGAGGCTTATGCCGCTTTTCTTTCTCCACCCATTGGCTTTGCGGACAAGATGTCCGCGCTCCCCTATGTGGCTGACGCGTCTCGCGGCTGGGCCAATGAAGTGAGAAAGCGGGGTGGCTCATGCCGCTATTCTTTCTCCGCCCATTGGCGATGCGGACAAGATGTCCGCGCTCCCCTAGGTGGCTGACGCGTCTCGCGGCTTGGCCAATGAAGTGCGAAAGTGTGGTGGCTCATGCCGCTTTTCTTTCTCCGCCCATTGGCGATGCGGACAAGATGTCCGCGCTCCTTATTTTTCTGCGGTGTAGCGGAAGTGGCGCTCGATGCTGTAATCAAAAAGCACGTTCTCCCATTTCACGCCGCTGCCCATGTTGTGGACCACCCAATTTTCATTTTCGCCACCCACGGGGCTGGGAACGACGATTCCGATGTGCTTTTCTCCGTTCGAGAGCGCCCAGACGACGATGTCACCCGGGGTGTAGTCGGCAGCGCCGCGGGAAGGGGGAAGCGTTTCTCCGTTGCGTTCGAAAAAGCATTGGAGATTGCGGACGCGGCGGTGATCGATGTTCCGATCCGGGGCGGAGGCTCCGAAAATTCCTGGGTAAGCCCGGAAATTCTCCGCCATATCCTCGTGGACTTTCACTTGGAGATCGATGCCAAGTTTACGGTAGCAACGCACCAGGACATCCGCTGCGACGCCCTTGTTTGATGGGATATCGCCATTTGGGTAGGCGATTTTATAGTAGGATGAATCAAAGGCGATGGCCTCACCCGAGTGCGCAAGAGCAATGGCGGCGAGTTTATCTCCCGAGCGGCCCGATTGCTCAAGGGATGCGATCAAAAGCGCTGCTTGCTCGTTTGAAGCATCCACCTGGGTGGCCTTGATAAATGGAATCAACGGACTCCCAAACCAAAAACCCATGCCCAAGGCAATCACCACAATCACCCAACCTCCAAAGAAATTCTTCTTTTTCGGCTTTTGCGGGCGAGGACCGATATACTCAATCGTGCTGTAAAATCCTGATTTTGAACGAGCCATGGCAAGTTGATTAGGCCTGTGATAACAAAAAGATAAGAACTTGGCGATTAAATTCTAAAATTTTTCGCGACCATCTGGATTAGGCACATTTTCCGCCATTTCTGATGTCTAAGAAAACCTGATTGCGTAACGGTGATGATAGACTTGAAGAACGTGTGAGCATGGCGCGGCGGCGGAGAGATGAATCATCATCAACAAAGCGGATCGCAAGCCAAAATTGCATTAAATTTTCCGCAGGGAGCCTGATGAATCTCCGAAGCGTTTTTCCTTCGCTCCGAATTCTTCAAGCATGCGCAGATATAGATTCGCCATCGGCACGTTCTCACCGAGATCGACATGGCGGCCCGGGCTGAACGCCCCCCCCGCATTTCCGGCGACGACGACGGGAAGGTCATCATGGTTGTGGCGGTCACCATCGGAAATACAGCCACCATAGACAATCATCGAGTTGTGAAGCAGGGATTTTCCATCCACGTCTTCGGTGGTTTTGAGCTTATCGAGGAAATAGGCGAGCTGCTTCATGTAGAAGAGGTCGATCTTGGCGATTTTATCCAAGTTGTCCTGATTCTTTTGGTGGTGGGAAATGTTGTGGTGGCCCTCGGAGACGCCGATTTGTTGGAAGTCTCTGTTAGAGCCGTCATGTGCCATCAGGAAGGAAGAAACACGGGTGGAATCCGTTTTAAAGGCGAGGACCATCATATCCAGCATGAGCTGGAGGTGTTCTTCATAGGAATCCGGGGTGCTTTCTGGAGCTGGCACGCCGGGATCCTTGGGAATTCCCATGGCCTCGGCTTTCTCGATCTGGCGCTCGATCTCGCGCACGCCAGTGAGGTATTCATCGAGCTTGTGGCGATCACTGCGGCCGAGGTATTTCTGGAGGGCCTTGGCATCTTGGGAGACGAAATCGAGCACGGATTTCTTCGAGGCATAACGTTGGCCGAGGTTGCTGGCGCGTTCCTTGGCATCGCCCGCGCCGAAGAGCCGCTCAAAGACGGAGCGTGGATTGGACTCGGGAGTCATCGGCTGGTCTTCGGAGCGCCACGAGAGATTGAACTGATAGGCACAGGAGTAGCCGGAATCACAATTGCCGGACTTGCGCACGCCATCCGCAGAAAGTTCCAAGGAGGAAAAGCGGGTGAGGGATTGCGCGGCTTGAGCAGCGATTTGATCGACGGAGACCCCGAGTTTGATATCCGAGCCAGAGGTCTTGCGGGCTCGAGCGCTGGTGAGGAAGGTGGCGACTCCACGAGCGTGATCGCCCGGGCCATCACCATTGGCGGATGCGTTTTCTTGCTCGAAGCCGGTGAAAATCTGGAAATCCTCTTTGAATTTTTCAACCGGCTTGAAGGTGGCTCCGAGCTTGTAGCTCGCAGTGGTGCCTTCGGGCCGCCAGTGATCGAGATTCACGCCGTTAGGAATGTAAAGGTAGGCCATGCGCAGCGGCGCGCCGCTTGCAGTCGTTGCGATGGCACGCTCCACATTGGCCGCCATCAGCGGGCGGAAGGACTCCAGCGCGGGGAGGGCGACCATGGCCCCGAGGCCACGCAGGAAACCACGGCGGCTGCCGTTGAAAGGAATGGGCGGATTCATTTTTTAAGTAGGAGTGGAGTTGTCGGATAAACTGGATCAGTCGTCGCCACGGCGTTGTTGGAAAGGCACGCTTTCAACGATACCTTGGATCAATTCCCGCAGTTGGCCATCGTTTTCTTCCATCCGCTCGGTGAGGAGGGTGATGGTCGTGGAATCATGATACTCCACGCCGCGGCCGATGGCGTAGGTGAGGAGTTTTTCGGAAATGCAGCGGTAGAGATCTTGTTTTCGGTTCTTGGCGAGCAGATCTTTCAATTCGCTGACGGTTTTAAATTTTTCCCCGGTGACCAATTGGCCCGAGGTATCGATGGGTTTGCCATTTTCCGTGGTGCGGAATTGACCGAGGGCGTTGAAATTTTCTAGTCCGAGTCCGATGGGATCCATCCGTGCATGACAACCGCGGCAATCGGGTTTTTCCCGGTGAATCTGCATCATTTCACGCATGGTGGGATTTTTCACCGTCTCGCCGGCCACTTCCAAGGCAGGGATATTCGGCGGGGCATGCGGCGGCGGCGTGCCGAGAATGTTATCCAGCACGAATAGCCCGCGCTTTACCGGTGAGGTGCGGGTGGGATTGGAAGTGACCATCAAGAAAGTCCCTTGGGTGAGCAGGCCGCCTCGTTCGGGGTGCTCTGTTAGATCAACAGGCTGGAATTCCTCACCCTCCACGCCATCGATTCCATAGAACCTGGCAAGCCGTTCATTGAGGAAACTGTAACGGGCGGAGATGAGTTCTTCCGCCGGGCGTTTCTCGCGGAGGATAAACTCGAACAGCATTTCCGTTTCGCGCCTCATGTCTGAACGCAGTCGGGAATCGAAGACTTGGGCTGCCTCGCGGTTTGTTTCCAGGCCGAGGATGCTTTTGGCGCTTATCGGCACCGTCTGGACATCACGCGCTTGCAGCCACTGGCCCACAAAGCTCTCGATGAGGCGCTGGGAACGCGGATCGGCCAGCATCCGGTCCACTTGCGGAAGGAGACTCGCACGGAGTTTGTTGTTAAACGCAAGGCTGAGCAGCTCATCGTCCGGCACTGACCCCCACAGGAAAAACGAAAGCCGTGAAGCGAGCGAGTATTCATCCAATTGCACAACCTTGGCCGGGTTGTTTGGCTCCGGCTGGAGCTCGACGCGGAATAAAAACCGCGGCGATGCGAGGCACGTGGCGATGGCTTGTTTGATGCCGTCTTGGAAATTTTTCCCAGGTTCGCGGTCCACCTCTTTGACGATGGCGATGAGGCGATCAATCGTTTGCTCATCGAGTGGCGTACGGAACGCACGGCTTACGAAGCTGCGCATGATTTTCCGGGCGTAGCGCTCGCTAGCGGCAGGATCTTCCGGCGGTGGTCCATCCACGAAGATCATCCGGTAGCCTTTGCTGAGTTCCTTTTGCTCGCCACCCAGTGGCCCTGTCAGGATCACCCGCTGGAGTTTGAAAAACAGCTCCTCTTCACCTGCCACAGGGCGCTTTCCAGAAAAGAGCTTCACGTCAAAAGTCTGTTGGCCCTTTTTCAACGCGGACTTTCCCTCCAATTTAACCACCGGCCGCTGATCCCAGCCAAGGGCGATTTCACCTACGGGATTTCCTCCAGCGCTCACCTTGAGCGTCGCCTCATCCGTCGTCGCTTCGGTGGCACCATGGATGGAATACTCCACAGTCACCTGATACTCACCGTCCCAGAGAATTTCCTGATCCAGTTTCACCTCATGATTGCTGGCGAAGGGTAGCCATGAGGCATCCGTCTCGGAAACGAGCGGATTCTTGAATTTTTTCCCATCCAGTTCCACCCGTGGCGCTTGGGCTGCGGCACCCGCAGGCAAGGCAAGCGCCACGACTTCATCCGCAGCCGCCACGTATTTCTCCATCAGCAATGGGGAAATCGAGAGGACCGAGCCGATGTTGTCAAATCCATAGCCGGTATCATCCGCCGGAAAGGCATCCAGAGTATTGAATTCCACACCCAGAAGATCGAAGACGGCGTGCTTATACTCCGAGCGATTCAGGCGCCGGATAATCACCCGGCCTGGATCTGGATTGGCGGGATCCAGCTTGAAGACCGTTTTCTCGATCCACGCCACCAGCTTCTTTTTCTCCTCGGTGGAAGGCTGGTCTTCATCGGATGGAGGCATGATTTGGCTGCGCAAATTGTTCCAAACCGGCAGCCATTGTTTTTTATCGCCCAGATGTTTTTCAAGATCCTTGAAACTATCCATCGAGAAATCACCCTTCTTGATGCCATCCGCATGGCAGTCAAAGCAATAGGTTTGTAAAATCGGGGCGATCTCTTTTTCATAGACCTCCGCGGAATCCGCAGCCAGCGGCAAGCTCGCGCACACAGAGAGCACCAAGGTGGTAAGTATGATTTTTGATCGAGAAGGCATTTGAATACACGCGAATAACTGGTTCAACCATCACCTTGTCCGGATTGGCGAAAATTCAATACATGATCGCAAGTTATTCTTTGTCATCCGCCACCAATTTAGTTGAAAACTTTTCTAAAAATAAGTCTCGCCCATTAATATTAGTCCAGACTAATTTTCGGGCGTATGAAATTTCAATTGATCTCCGAGGCTCCCTTCACCCGCGCGTCCCTTCCATTCCTCTCAGCTCTCCTGACGCCATTACTCGCCCAAGCCGCCGAACTCAGGCCACTCAGCACTGACCGGCCCGATACCACGGAAAGCCCCTTCACCGTGGACGCGGGGCATTTCCAATTCGAATTGGAAATCGCCAACATCGAGCATGACGGCGGCAGCAAGACCTACAATTTCATCGAGATGAACGCTAAAATCGGCCTCAGTTCCTCGACCGATTTGCAATTGGTGCTCCCCATTTTCAGTCACCAAGAAGGTGGCGAGGAAGGCTTTGGAGACGCAGAGCTTCGCCTAAAACACAACCTTTGGGGCAATGACGAAGGGGCTACCGCGTTCGCCCTGATGCCCTTCCTCAAGCTGCCTACCGCGAATGGCAATCTCGGAAATGGAGAAATCGAAGGCGGTTTGATCATCCCTCTGAGTTTCCAAGGTCCCGCAGACTGGAGCTGCGCTGTGATGACCGCGGTGGACATCTCACTTGATGACGATGGCAGCGGCTACCATCCCGTGTTCATAAACTCCGCAACGGCCAGCCATGGCATCACTGAGACTACCGGCATTTTCCTCGAACTTGTGAGCATCCTCAGCACCGATGATGGGGCCGGTGAAGAGGCCTATTTCAACACCGGCTGCACTTGGGCCATCACCCAGACCATGCAACTCGACGGCGGCGTCCGCCTCGGTCTGAACTCGGCCTCCACCGACTTCACTCCTTTTCTGGGCTTCAGCGTAGAATATTGATTAAAAAGTTAGCCAACACTAAAAAATTACACTAATATGAATGAAATAACAATTACTTCAAGCCAAGTGGTTCCCAAACAACATTTTTTTCCTGGTTTCCTCCGCAGGGCCGCGACCGCCCTTCTACTCGCGGGGGCCATGCTTGTCTTGAGCAACTGCGGCGAAACTGCAAAATCCACTGCTGACGGGAAAAAACGAGTCGTCACAAGTTTCACCATCATTGCGGACATGGCGCGGGAGGTGGCGGGCGATGCTGCCATCGTCGAGTCCATCACCAAGCCGGGTTCCGAGATTCACGGCTACGAACCTACCCCCAAAGACATCGTAAAAGCCCAGTCCGCCGATCTCGTATTATGGAATGGCATGAACCTTGAGCTCTGGTTTGAAAAATTTTTCCAAAACGTCAAAGCCGTCCCCAGCGCCGTTCTCACCGAAGGCATCACCCCGCTGGGCATTCGTGAGGGGCCGTATTCCGGCAAGCCAAACCCCCACGCCTGGATGTCTCCCGCCAATGCGCTTGTTTATGTGGAAAACATCCGCAAGGCGTTTGTGAAGATGGATCCATCCAACACCCAAACCTATAACTCCAACGCCGCCGCCTATTCGGCGAAAATCCAAGCCCTCATCATCCCCGTGCGTGAGAAACTTGCCGGTATTCCTGAAAAACAACGCTGGCTCGTCAGCAGCGAAGGCGCGTTCTCCTACCTTTGCCAGGACTACGATCTCAAGCAACTCTATCTCTGGCCCATCAACGCGGATGCCCAAGGCACACCCCAACAGGTCCGCAAGGTGATTGATGAAGTTCGCGCCCATCAGATTCCTGTGATCTTTTCCGAAAGCACCGTAAGCGACAAGCCCGCCCGACAAGTGGCCAAGGAAACCGGTGCCCGTTACGGCGGAGTTCTTTATGTGGATTCCCTCACCGATGCCAGCGGCCCGGCTCCAACCTATCTTAGATTGTTAGAAACAAACGCTGACACCATTCTCCGCGGCTTCACGGTGAAACCATGACTCCCCTCACCCTCGATGTGGAATCCGTCTCGGTCGCCTACTCCAATGGCCACCGCGCCCTCCATGATGCCACCTTTCATCTAACTGCTGGCACCATTTGCGCCCTCGTCGGCATCAATGGCAGTGGCAAGTCCACGCTTTTTAAAAGCATCATGGGCTTCGTGCCGCCGCTGCATGGCCACGTGAGGATCAACGGCTCGCCCGTGCGCCAGGCACTCAAGGCAAACCTCGTCGCCTATGTGCCACAGGCCGAGGAAGTGGATTGGCAATTCCCGGTGAGCGTCTGGGATGTCACACTCATGGGCCGCTACGGCGCGATGAATTTCATGCGCATCCCCCGCGCCGCAGATAAGGCGGCGGTGGAGGAAAGCCTGCGCCGGGTCTCGATGTGGGAGTTCCGGGATCGCCAGATCGGCGAACTCAGCGGCGGTCAGAAAAAACGCGTTTTCCTCGCCCGCGCACTCGCCCAGAGCGGCCGCATCATTTTGTTGGACGAACCCTTCACCGGCGTGGATGTGAAGACCGAGGAAGCCATCATCACCCTCCTGCGCGAGCTGCGGGATGAAGGCTGCATCATCCTCGTTTCCACTCACAATCTCGGCAGCGTACCTGAGTTTTGCGATCAGGTCGTGCTCATCAACAAGACCGTGCTGGCTTACGGCTCCACTGCCGAGGTCTTCACCGAGCAGAATCTAACACGAGCCTTCGGCGGCGTGCTGCGCCAGTTCCAATTCGACCAATCCACCATTCAGGATCACGATGGCCACGCCATCCGCGTCCTCACCGATGACGAGCGCCCTTTGGTATTTGGTAAAGACGGCCACCTCGAATACAAGGACCGCAAGGGCCGCGAAGACCTCGTCAAGGAACGGGAGGAGATGAAATAATCCAGATGATCGAGCATCTCGCCATTCCGTTTCATTATGATTACATGTTGCGCGCCATGTGGGTGAGCGCCCTGATCGGCGGCGTATGTGGTTTCCTGTCCTCCTTCATCACTTTAAAAGGCTGGTCGTTCATGGGGGACGCCCTATCCCACGCCGTGGTGCCAGGGGTGGCGATCGCCTATCTGTTAGGGTGGCCCTTTGCCCTCGGTGCCTTCATCGCAGGGTTGTTGGCCGCCGGGGCGATGGCGTTTGTGAAAAGCCAAAGCCGGATCCGCGAGGATGCGACCATCGGCATCGTCTTCACCACCTTCTTCGCGGTGGGACTTTTGATCATCTCGCTTTTCCCCGCCCGGGTGGATTTGAAAACCATCATTTTTGGCAACATCCTCGGCATTTCCGATGGGGATATTCTACAAGTGGTCCTCATCAGCCTCGTCACCCTTGTCGTGTTGAGTTTAAAATGGAAAGACCTGATGCTTTTCTGTTTTGATCCCAGCCAAGCGCGGACACTGGGGCTGCCTGTGCGCGTCCTGCACCTCACACTGCTCACCCTCCTTTCCGCCACCGCCGTGGCGGCACTCCAAACCGTTGGAGCGATCCTTGTGGTCGCCATGTTGGTCACCCCCGGTGCGACCGCGTACCTACTAACAGACCGCTTCCGCACCATGTTATGGCTTTCCTCACTGATGGGGGCCATCACCTCCATCGCCGGGGCCTATGCCAGTTATTTTTTAAACGGCGCGACGGGCGGCTGCATCGTGACCTTGCAAACACTGGTGTTTCTTACAGCATTCCTGTTTGCGCCCAAGCATGGAATCATCGCGGCGAAACGCATGGCAAAACAGAGCAACACTCCCGATGGCAACCTTGCTTGAGCCGCTCCGCTTCGCCTTCATGCAGGACGCGCTGCTGGTCGGCAGCGTGATCGCCGCCATGTGCGCGGCGCTTTCGTGCTTTCTCATCCTCAAAGGTTGGTCGCTGATGGGGGATGCGATTTCTCACGCGGTTTTACCCGGCATCGTGATCGCCTACATCGCTGGCATCCCACTCTCCGTGGGAGCCTTCGCTTCGGGATTTTTTTGTGCGTTCAGCACTGGCTTTATTAAACAAAACAGCCGCATCAAGGAAGATGCGGTCATGGGCGTGGTCTTTACCGGCTTGTTCGCCTTCGGTCTCGTGCTCTTCAGCCAGACGGAATCGGACATGCACCTCAATCACATCCTTTTTGGAAACATTCTCGGCATCATGCCCGGGCAAAGGCTGGAAACATTTTTGTTAGGCGGCGGGATTATTATAATCACACTCCTGTTGCGGCGTGATTTACTGTTGGTTTGCTTTGATCCTGCCCAAGCGCGCGTGCTCGGATTGCGAGCGGGATTCTTGAACTATCTCCTGCTCGCGCTGCTGTCCTTGGGCATCGTCGTCTCGCTTGAAGCAGTGGGCATCATCCTCGTCATCGCCATGCTGATCACACCCGGCAGCACCGCCTATCTTTGGACCGAGCGCTTTGATAAAATGCTGATCATCGCCATCGTTTCCGCCGTTTTCTCCACGGTGTCGGGAATCTTCATCAGTTATCATATCGCTGGCGATACCAGTGCTTGTATCGTTCTCAGCCAAGCACTCGGTTTTTTGATCTCGTTGTTTTT
>JBBRIB010000067.1:0-10539 GCA_038221745.1 Verrucomicrobiales bacterium | reverse complement strand
TGTCTCCTGGCCCGCCGCCTCGTCCAGAACGATGTGCGTTTCGTAGAAGTGCAACTCGGCGGGTGGGACACCCATTATGATAATTTCACCGGTGTGGAGGGCCGCTGTAAAGAGTTTGATCAGGCCTACGCCGCACTCATCACCGATTTGGAAAAAACCGGAAAACTCCAGGACACATTGGTTGTCGTCGCCACGGAATTCGGGCGCACCCCAGAAATTAAAGCGGAACATCAAAACGGTCGAGACCATCACCCCAATGCCTTCTCCTGCGTCCTCGCAGGAGGTGGCATCAAGGGTGGCATGAAACATGGAGTTACGGATGCTTCCGGTGAGAAAGTGAAAGATGGAATGGTCTCGGTGCAGGACTTCAACGCCACCATCGCCCACGCTCTTGGTTTGCCGCTGGATACCATTCTCATGTCTCCCACCAAGCGGCCTTTCAAAATGGCGGACAAAGGAGTGCCTGTGAGCGCGGTTTTCAGTTAGACCATCCGGCACCGCGATTGATTCCGGCAGCGGGCACTCCGGGCCGCAATTCGAGTATCTATTTCAGGGCTTGGGCAAGACGCGGAGCCGCATGAAGGCGGCGGGTATGCCATTTGTCAGGTCCGAAATTCTGGCCTTCAGGACTTCAGTGCCATTGCCCAGATCGAGGGGATGGCCCTGCAGGATGCCAGCTCGTTGGAATCATAAACCGCCAGCGTGAGAAATGACATCGGAAGCCAATCTCACTCCGCTCAAGGTGATCACTCGCCTGATGGTGGGATGGCGGGTAGCACTGGCAGCTGGCGCTTGGGGCCGAGGAGGTGGGCGGATTGGGGATCGATGAGGAAATAGCCGGCCAGCGCACGGCGGCCCAGCAGCATGGGAGAGAGCATGTCTTTACGGTCGGAGAGGCTGATGAGAATGGGCCAACTGAATCCACCGGGGACGACGGCGTGGGTCTGGATGAAAATCCGGTCGCCTGCAACCCCGGTGGAGCTTTTCACCCGCCCGATGCGGGCGACGGGGGCTTGGCAAGTGGTGGATTCGCCAAAGTGGTTGGTGGTGGTGAAGGTGACGGTTTTTTCGTCGTCGGAGAGTTGGATGTTTTCGGCGTGAAGGCAGGAACTCCATGCGCCGCTATCGGTTTTTGCGTTGAGCGTGGAGACGCCGAGGTCTGGTAGGGAAATCCATTCCCGGCGGCCGACGATGAGTTTTGCCATCTCTGGCCCGCGCTTTGGAAGGTCGAGCGTGGCGGCGAGTTCCTTTGAAGTGGAATCGATGGAAACGGCGTGGGCTCGATAGGTGCGGGGCATGACTTATGAAATGGCGATGTTTAATCCACGGGACTGAGCAGGGAGGCGGCCATGGCACGGGCTTGTTCACCGCCGCCGCCTAACATGCGGACGAGTTCTTGAATGCGCGTCTCACCGCTTACCGGGAAAAGCCGGGAACGGGTGCGACCGCCGGAAACTTCTTTTTCCACCACAAAGTGATGGGCGGCGGTGGCGGCGACTTGTGGGAAATGGGTGATGGCGACGACTTGGTGGCGCATGCCGAGGGTGGCCATTTTCCGACCTACGGCACGGGCGACTTCGCCACCGACGTTGGCATCGATCTCATCGAAGACCATGAGAGGCGTGGCATCTTGGTCGGCAAGGGCGGATTTCACGGCGAGCATAACGCGGCTGATTTCTCCGGAGGAGGCGATCTGGCGGAGGGGCAGGAGGGGTTCGCCGGGATTGGGGCCGAATTGGAATTCGATGCTTTCGAGGCCTTGCGGGCCGGGCTCGGCGAGGGGGTGGAGGGGCGCTTCGAAGGAGGATTGTTTGAAGCCGAGGTCTTTGAGCTGGCTGGAAATTTCCTTGGCGAGCTTGGGCGCGGCTTTGCGGCGGGCGGTGCTGAGGGATTTTCCGTTGGAGTCGAGCGTGGTGCGGCAGGCGGTGAGTTCGCGTTCGAGGGTTTCGATTTTTTCACCCCGGTTCTCGATGGTGTCGAGGCGGGCGGCGGCGTTCTCGCGGCGGGCGAGAACGTCGGGGAGGGTGGGGCCGTATTTGCGTTTGAGAGACTCCAGCAGATTGACGCGTTCTTCGAGTGAGGCGGCTTCGGAGGGATCGATTTCAAGTTCATCGACGTATTCTGCGAGGTTGCTTTCGAGGTCCTGGAGTTCGAGGCAGGCGGTTTCCAACGAGGCGGTGCGCTCGCAAATGGAGGGGTCGAGTTTTTCCAGATCGCGGACGAGGCGTTGGACTTCTGACAGGCGATCCAGGATGCCGTCTTCGCCATTGAGTGAGGCGGCTGCTGCGGCGGCGGCTTCGAGCAGGCGGGTGGAATTGGAGGCGCGGCGCCAGCGGTCTTCGAGGTCTTGTTCGCCCTCGGGCTTGAGTTGGGCGGCATCGATTTCCTGGATCTGATAACGGAGGAGATCGAGTTCTTGTTCGCTGGCATTTTCCGCGTGGCGGATTTCCTCCAGCTCGGCGGCCTTGATGCGCCAGGCGCGGTAGGCGGTGCGGTAGTGTGCGGCGGCGGAATCGGCAGCGGCGTATGCATCCAGCATGGCGAGCTGGCGCTCGGTGGAGAGGAGCGATTGGTGATCGTGCGGGCCGTGGAGATCGACGAGGTGCTCGCCGAGGCGCTTGAGAAGAGCGAGGGTGACGGGCGAGTCGTTGACGAATTGGCGGTTGGCGGATTGGCCGATGACGCGGCGGATGATTAGCTGGGTGTCATCGCAAGGAGCGAGGCCGCCGTCTTCGAGGATCGTGTTGATTTCGGCGGAGTCTTTGAGTTCGAAAACGGCTTCGACCAGGCAGGATTCCTCACCGGTGCGGATGAGGTTTTTTTCGGCACGCTCGCCGAGGATGAGCTTGAGGGCACCGACGATGACGGATTTGCCCGCACCGGTCTCGCCGGTGACGCTGATGAGGCCGGAGCCGAGTTCCCAAGCGAGTTCATCGACGAGGGCGAGGTTGCGGATTTTGAGGAGAGTGAGCATTCGTTTTGAGGAACGCTGGGGATTATGCAAGGTGGCGGGAAGGAAGCAATCGCAGGGTTTTCAGAGTGAGGGATTTTCTTGAGGGGAGGGGGGAAGCAGCTCGAAATCCCTGCCAATTTTCCACTGACGATCATTCCTGTTGATTTGCAAAAAAATCCAGTGAGATTAGCAGGCGAAAGAAATGACCGCTGCTAAAGAATCGCAAGCCATCGAAATGGAAGTCCTCGAGATCGATGGGGTGGTGCCTGCTGTGAAGGCGGAAAGGCCTCCCGAAGGTGCGCGTCCGCCGTGGGAAAAATGGCAGGGGCGGTTGAGGAAATTAGACCGCCGCTGGTGGCCGCTGTGGGTTTTGCTCGGAATGGTTTTGTTGTTCTTGGCGCTCACCGTGGGGGTGGTGGTTGGAATTGTTTTCGTGATCTTGCGGGCGGTGCAAGGGTTTTTCCGCATGCTTTTACGCTAGACGATTCACTGCATTGACAGTGCCCCCATCTTTTCGCCACGCTCCGGCCATGTCACGTTTTGTCAATAAAGTAGCGGTCGTCACGGGAGGTGGGCGTGGAATAGGTCAGGAAATCGCCCGCATGCTGGCGGCAGAAGGCGCAAAAGTCGCGGTGGTGAGCCGTAGTGAATCGAGCTGCGGCAAGGCGGCTGAGGAAATCAATGCGCTCTATCCAGGTTCCGCCAAGGCCTATGCGGTGGATGTGGCGGATCATGCGGCAGTGCAGGAACTCGCCAAAAAGATCGCCGAGGAACTCGGCACGGTGAATATCTTGATCAACAACGCCGGGGTCACTCGTGATGGGCTGTTGATGCGGATGAAGGAGGAGGATTGGGATACGGTGTTGGATACCAATTTGAAAGGGGCATTCAATACAGTGAAAGCTTTCATGCGGGTGCTGATGAAGGCGGAGGATCCACGGATCATCAATATCGCTTCCGTCATCGGCCTCATCGGCAATGCGGGGCAGACCAATTACTCGGCAAGCAAGGCTGGGTTGATCGGATTTACCAAAGCCGTGGCCCGCGAGTTGGCGGGGCGCAGCGTGACGTGCAATGCCATCGCGCCCGGCTTCATCACTACGGATATGACCGATGAGCTGCCACAAGCGGTGAAGGATGCGGTGATTGGGAAAATCCCGTTGGCGACGTTTGGCGAGACCCGCGATATCGCCGAGGCGGTGGCATTTCTTGCCAGCCCGGCAGCCCGCTACATCACCGGACAGGTGCTGGCCGTGGATGGTGGCATGACGATGTAACTCCAACTTTCATATCATTATCATGGATTTGATTCTTTTACGCCACGGCAAGGCCGAGGACTTCAACATCGGTGGTGACTTCTCCCGAGTTCTGCTAGATAGGGGGATTGAGCAATCCCGGCGCGCTGCGCGGTTGCTGCGATCTGCGGGGATGCTGCCGGAGATTGTCTTAACCAGCCCGCTGATCCGCGCACGGCAGACGGCTGAGGAGTTTTGCCTAACAGCCGGGATGCCCGGAGCGCTCATTCAGGGTTGGCTTGCTTGCGGGATGGGGCCGGAAACAGCAATGACAGAGCTCGCTTCGTTCAAGGATTTCAAACGCATCGCCATCGTCGGGCATGAACCGGATTTCTCCACGTTGGTGGAGTGGCTGCTCGGGGTATCTGGCGGCGCAGTGGACTTTAAAAAAGGAGCGATTGCCTGCCTGCGAATCCAGCCGCCTTCTCGTTTTGGCACTTTGCGATACTTGGTGCCACCCAAGCTTGCGGATGAAAATTGATAGAGAAGTATCTGGAATTTGCGAAATCTGTCACCGGATTTTGTTTGACCAAACCCGCTGGAAAAGGACGGATGATGAGCATGAAAATTCAATTCAACGAGGCATGGGTTTTCATTTGTTTGGCGTTACTTTTTATCCCGCTGGCAAAAGCCTCGACGATCCGGCATGACCTTGATGCGCAGCTTTACCGTGATGAAGCAGCCCTCTATCCGATGGTGGGGTCCGTAAATGGTTCAGGTTTTAGTGGTGCGGGAGTTTTGATTTCAGACCGTTGGGTTTTAACAGCGGGGCATGTTGCTTTCTCAAAGGAGGGCGCCGCTTTTCGCGTAGGCGGGGTGAACTATACTATTGAGACTGTTTATAGAAATCCAAACAACACGCCGTTTTCCACTACATTTGATATGGGGCTGCTCTATCTTTCCTCTCAAGTGGTGGGCATCGAGGCGGCGACGATGCTGCGCTTGCCCACTCCCACCAGTCTGTTAGGCAGGGAGGCGACATGGGTGGGAAACGGCCTGACTGGCACAGGGTTGGACGACAATCGGGGAGGTAATGAAATGCGTGCCTTCACCAACGTGATCGATGGTTTCACACCGAACTTCGGCTTACCCGGCCCATCCTTCTACGCAGATTTCGATAGCCCAACTGGCACAAACAACTCGCTCAGTTTCCAAAACTCCGATGCCACTGCCACTCGCTTGGAAGGAAACGTCACACCGGGCGACAGTGGCGGAGGCGTGTTTATCAATCAAGACGGCAGGAAATATCTTATCGGGATCAACAGCTACACCAGTGGCTTTGCACCTGGATTGAACGGAAAATACGGCAGCCTAAGCGGCGCGGCGGATCTCGGCTTGTTTCATGATTGGATTTTTGCAACCTCGGGAATCGCCGCCGTGCCGGAGCCTGGGATGCTCGGTCTGCTGTGCTTTGGGAGTCTGCTCGGGCTGCGCCGCCGCCGCTGATTTTCATTCGCTCTGCGGTTTTGATTGCCAGCAGCGCCCGCTGCCGA
This sequence comes from Verrucomicrobiales bacterium, assembly GCA_038221745.1. Lineage (GTDB taxonomy): Bacteria > Verrucomicrobiota > Verrucomicrobiia > Verrucomicrobiales > Akkermansiaceae > Luteolibacter. Next base: position 4,798 of record JBBRIB010000067.1, on the reverse strand, counting down.
GAGAGTCCTCGCGTTGAGGGTTCCGTTTTAGAAACATGAAAGTTGTTGCCATCGCCAATCAGAAAGGCGGAGTGGGGAAGACCACTACCGCTTTGAATCTCTCCGCCGCCCTTGCGCTGCGGGGCCAGCGGGTGCTGCTGGTGGATCTTGACCCCCAGGCGAACTGCACCAGCGGCCTTGGCATCGAACCGCCCGAGGAATGCAGCATGTATCAGGTTCTACTAGGGGATAAAACTGTGGCACAGCAGATCATCCCGACCGGTCGGGAGAATCTTTCGTTGGTGCCCTCGGAAATGGACCTTGCCGGCGTGGAAATCGAGCTGGCTCGCAGCGATGATCACCTCACCCGCCTGAGAAATATCCTGCAGGCGCTCAAACCAAACGATCTTTTCGAATACTGCATCCTCGATACCCCGCCCTCGCTTGGTGTCTTGATGACCTCCGCACTGGCCGCTGCGGACGAAATTCTTATTCCTCTGCAATGCGAATGGTTCGGCCTCGAAGGATTGGCGAAAATCGTCCATGTGATCGATCAGATTCGGGGTTCCGATGCCAATCCCGGGATCCGGTTGGAAGGGATCGCGATGACGATGTATGACGGGCGAACCTTGCTTTCCCGGCAAGTCGTCGAGGAGGTTTCCCGGTTTTTCCCGGAGCAGATGTACCGGACGATGATTCCGCGCACGATCCGCATCGGCGAGGCGCCCAGCCACGGAAGAACGATTTTCGAACATGATCCCACCGGCCTTGGCTCGCAGGCCTATGGTGCTTTGGCCGATGAGTTTCTGACTCGTCACGCCGTTTGCGGGCCGTTGCTCGCGGCCCCTTGATTTTCAAGGATGGAGGGGAAATCAGGTGAATTGGAGAATATGGATTCCCGCTTGACCTAGGCGTGGCGAATGACGACATTTTTCCTCTTCGTACGAAAATAAATCGTAACGTGTCTCCATTTTCTCACAATTGCTTGCTGGAAATGAGCGGCGTCCGATCACTTACGAACCTCAAAATTTTCTACCACTCTCTCATTTTCAACACCATCCATGTTTAAGAAGCTCTTCGGGAATTTGTTTTCTAATGATATCGGTATCGACCTAGGAACGGCAAACACCCTGATCAATGTCAAAGACCACGGCATCGTTTTGCGCGAGCCGTCCGTCGTCGCCGTCAAGGCCGGCACCAATGAGGTGCTCGCTGTAGGTGACGATGCCAAGCGCATGCTCGGCAGAACGCCCGGTAACATCGTCGCCATCCGCCCCCTGAAAGATGGGGTCATCGCGGATTTCGAAGTCACAGAAGCGATGCTCCGCCACTTCATCCGCAAGGTGAACAAAGGCCGCCGCTCCAGCCCGCGGGTGCTGATCGCGATTCCCTCAGGCATCACCGAGGTGGAACGCCGCGCCGTCCGCGAATCCGCCGAACAAGCAGGTGCCCGCGAAGTTTATCTGATCGAGGAACCCATGGCGGCGGCAATCGGGGTGGGGCTTCCCGTCCAAGAGGCATCGGGAAACATGATCGTCGATATCGGCGGTGGGACTACCGAAGTGGCCCTCATTTCTCTTTCCGGGATTGTTTACGCCCGCAGTGTCCGCACCGCGGGTGATGAACTCGACGAAGCGATCATCCAATACATGAAGCGCGCCTACAATTTGATGATCGGCGAGCGCACCTCTGAGGATATCAAAATACGCCTCGGCTCGGCAGCTCCACTTCCCAAAGAACTTACCATGGAGGTAAAAGGTCGCGATCTCGTGGCTGGTCTTCCAAAAACAATCACGATCACCTCGCAGGAAATCCGCGAGGCCATGGCGGATCCCCTCAGCACCATTGTTGATGCGGTCCGCACCACTCTCGAACGCTGCCCGCCGGAACTCGCCGCTGATCTTGTTGATCGCGGAATCGTTCTCGCAGGCGGAGGCGCCTTGCTCAAAGGGCTGGATCGTCTCCTGCGCGAGGAAACTGGGCTGCCGGTCCACATCGCCGAGGATCCCCTCAGCGCCGTGGCCGAAGGCACTGGCAAGGCACTTCAAGAGCTTTCACTCCTGAAGCGGGTCACCAACTCGGACCGCTAAGCGCGGCATTCCGTTATCTCTCCGGCCATGAAGCCGCTCAATCTCATCGCTTTACTGCTCTTCCTCGGAGGTGCGGTATGGGCGCTCACACGCAGCGATGGGACTGTTAGAGGTATTCAAGCCTTCTATTTTTCCACGATGGCGCCCTTCTTGAAATCCGGCTCGCAGTTCGAGACCAAGGCCCGAAAATTTCTCGACGAGACCAAACACTCGAAAGCCCTTGAGGCCGAACTCATCACCACCCAGAGCGAACTCGGCCGCCTCCGCATCATTGAGTCCCGCTTCCGCGCGCTCGAGTATGAGAATGTGCAACTCCGCCACGCTTTGGATTTCAAGAAAGCGACACGCTTCGATGTGGTACCCGCGCAAGTGATCCGCCGCCACCCCACCACGTGGTGGCAAACGGTGGATATCGATGCGGGCGAAGAACGTGGGATCGGCACCCAACTTGCCGTCCTGTCCAATGAGGGCCTCGTTGGAAAAATCGACCGCCCTGACAAGAATCGCTCCTCGGTGATTCTTCTGACAGACGAGAAATGCCAGGTCTCCGCCCGTGTTGAAGGTTCGCCTGAGGTCGGCATCCTCAGTGGCCAACGGGGGCACTTCGATGGTAGTCCCATTCTCCGCCTGCGTTTTCTTTCCACGGATGCAGCAGTCCGCGCGGGCCAGCGAGTTTTCACCACCGGCCGCGGTGGCATCTTTCAACCTAATATTTTGCTTGGAACCATCGAGTCCGTCGAAAAAGGCGCCTTGGATTCAGAAGCTCTCGTCCGTCCATCGGTGAACTTCGCGGATCTAGGCACTGTTTTCGTAGTATTATCAGCCGCACCCTAGAACCTACCGTGCTACGTTACTCACTCACCACCCTCCTGCTTCTGCTCATCGCCTTTGTGGTCCAGCAGTTTTTACCTGCTCTCACCGGATTGCATCAATCACGCATTCTTCTGGTCCAGCTGGTGTTCCTCTGTGCCGCCGTCACCGTGGAACAGCCGACGATGTTGTTGCTCGCCTTCATTGGCGGCTTCCTATGGGATGCCCACAGTGCGCTGGGGCCTCATGGGGGAGATCCCCAGGTCTATACCCAACAAGTGGATACCATTCGCTTCGGTTACTCGGTTCTTCTGTTCGGTGCCATGGGATTTCTGATGCAAGGAATTCAGCCGCTCTTCAAACAAGGTAAATGGCAGTTTTCCGCGATTCTATCAGGCATCGCCATCTTCCTCTATCTCTCAGCCGAATACACCACCATCAACTTCGTCCGCGGTGATTTCTTTCTCTCCAAGGCCACCGTGCTTCAAATGGCTTATACTTCTTTCCTCACCATGCTTTTCTCACCGCTCATCTTTTGGCTGCTCTTCCGCGTCGCTGCGGCCTTTGATCATTCCATCAATCCAGAAGCGGGTAAAAAGCGCCGCCGGACCTCTTAACCACTCATGGAACCCAGCTATCGTTTCCGACTCTATCTGCTGACAGCCCTCGTGCTGATTGGCTTTGGTGCCTTGTTGACGCGGCTCCATGTTTTCCAAATCGAGCGGCGTGACGAGTTCCTTCAGCTCGTCCCCGGCAACCGCACCGTCACCGTGCGCGAACCGGGTATTCGCGGGGAAATTCAAGATCGCAATGGTATCGTCATCGCCCGGAATACCCGCAAATACGAAGTTTCCTTAAATCTGGATGAAATTCGCAATGCCTACCTTGTCCAACGTGATCAGGAACCCACGCTTCAGCGCCTGAGCATGGAAAAAGGCATGACCCGCAAGCGTTCGGAAAAAGACATCGTGGCGATCGTGAAGGAGAGCACCCTCAGCGTGCTGGATCAACCCGAACTCAACCTTTTCAAAAAGTATAATGCTCGCGATCTCCGCACCCATTACATTACCCACGGAGGTCTCATTCCCTTCAGTTACAACGCGGATCTCACTTATGAGGAGTTCTCAAAATTTGCGGAGCACAATCTCGATCTCCCTGGAGTCTATGTGAATCTCCGCCCACAACGCGAGTATCCTTATGGCGCACTTGCCAGCCACGTCGTCGGCTATCTTAAACAATGGGAAAAAGGCGATGTGCCGGACAGCGCCACCCGCCAGTTCGATCATTACGTGGGGGATGCCCGCGGCATTGCCGGCGTTGAGGCATCAATGGACGATATCCTTCGCGGCCCGGAAGGCCGGAAAGCCATCATCAAAGATGAAAAAGGCCGCACGATCGGGATGGACGATTATACCAAACCCGGAGTGGGAGCGAGCGTTCGGCTCACTCTTGACGTGCGCCTTCAATATCTGTTGGAAAACACGCTGCGGATGGCCGGACGCGCCGCTGGAGTGATTATGGATGTCAATACAGGAGAAGTCCTGGCAATGGCTTCCGTCCCGGATTACAATCCCAACGACTTTATTCCGAGCATTTCCAAAGAGCGCTTTGCCGCTTACAACGAAAACAAACAGCTCGCGCCCTTCACGAACCGCGCCATCTCTGCCTTCACTCCAGGTTCCACCATGAAGATTCCAACAGCCGTGGCTGGAGCGCTCGAAGGGTTGGCAACCCGCGCTTTCTCTTGTGACGGCTATGTGAAATACGGGAATCACCCCGTCGGATGCTGGATCTGGAACCAAAGCAAAGGACGCCACGGCAGTCTCAATCTATCAAAAGCCATCCAGCAGTCCTGTAATCCATACTTCAATAAACTTGCCAACACCATCGGATGGAAGGCGATGGTCGATGGCTGCCAG
>JBBRIB010000066.1:0-10578 GCA_038221745.1 Verrucomicrobiales bacterium | reverse complement strand
GGGTGTCTTGCCGGAGGCGATGACTTTCGCCACCGTCTCGCCATAACGAGTGGGATCGTGCTCTTTGTATTTTTCCTCGAAGCGGCGGGGGTTCTTGCCGCTGTAGCGCTTGCGGCGGGGAGGACGAGGCGCTTCTTCGCTCACAGCTCGGAGTATTTGAGATTGTTGGCACGCGATTTCTCGACGGGGTAGCGGATGTCGTTGTTGGCGATTTTTGCGGACATGACATCGCCGAGTTTAAAGCCAAGATTATCGGCAAGTTCAAAAAGAAGGATCCCAACATCTGCGATTTCCGAAGCGATTTCGTCGCGCCGGGATGCCACGCGCTGCTCGATCTGGTCTTCTTGCTGCCAGACGAAGTGCTGCATCAGCTCGCCCGCCTCAGCCGCAATTGCGACCGACAAGTCCTTGGCGTTGTGGAATTTGCGCCATTCTCTGGCATCTACGAAATTCTGGATCTGGGCCGTAAGTGCGGCAATCGAATCGCTCATGCAGGAAGGCTAGAGGAAAACTTCCGTGGCTGACACACCAAAAGCGCGACGGGTGAATTCCAAGATCGCCAAGCTCCGAATCAACCGCCTATTCCTTGGGCGTGTCCTTGCCTATTTTTGAGATTGCCGATGAGTTGCGAGCCGCGATGGCGAATGAAAATTGTGCCCGCGTCTTGCTCAAGGCACCGACGGGTTCGGGGAAATCCACCTCGGTTCCGGGAATTTTAGCCGATGGTGGGATCACGGGGAAAATCCTAGTGATCGAGCCACGGCGGATGGCCGCACGTCTGCTTGCCGGATGGGTGGCGAAGCAGCGGCATTCTGCGGTGGGCGCCGAGGTGGGCTACGCGGTGCGCTTCGATACCAAGTATGGCGCGAGCACCCGGATCATTTATCTCACCGATGGCGTTTTCCAACGCTGGCTGCAGGACAATCCAACTCTATCAGGTGTGGGCGCGGTGGTGTTTGATGAATTCCACGAACGGCGGCTGGCGGTGGACATCGCATTGGCGCGTTGTTTGGACCTTCAGGAAAGCAGCCGCCCGGAGCTACGCGTGGTGGTGATGTCCGCCACCTTGGAAACGGCGGGGCTCGCGGATTACCTCGCCCCCGCCGTAACTTTGGAAGCAGGCGGGCGCACCTATCCAGTGGAGATGTTCTATCGGGCGGACCGGCCCTCGCCGAATGACCGGCGCGGCGGGCCACCACGGGAAACACCGGTTTGGGAAAAAATGGTGGCGGTGTGCCGTGAGGCGATGGCGATGCCGGAGGCGGGAAACATTCTGATGTTTTTGCCGGGCACTCATGAGATCCGCCGGACCATCGAGCTGCTGGAAAGTGGCTCGTTTGCAAAAGACTGGGATGTTTTTCCACTCTTCAGCGCCTTGCCTCCCGCCGCGCAGGAAGCGGCGATCGCGCCGGGAAAACGACCGAAAATCATCGTTTCCACCAACGTGGCGGAAACTTCCCTCACCATCGACGGCGTGCGGACGGTGATCGATTCCGGCATTGCGCGGGCGGCATCCTACGAGGCGAAGCGAGGAATCAACACGCTCTTGATCCGAAAAATCTCAAGGGCCGCATCCGAGCAACGGGCGGGCCGCGCCGGGCGGACTGCGGCGGGCCGGGCGTTCCGGCTTTGGAGCGAGACGGAGCATGGCAGGCGGGCTGAGTTTGAAACCCCAGAAGTGCGGCGGGTGGATCTGGCAGAAGCGGTCTTGCTGCTGAAGGCCGCAGGCGTTTCCGAGATCCGTAACTTCCGCTGGTTTGATGCGCCGACGGAGGAATCGCTCACCCGTGCCGAGCGCCTGTTGCATGATCTGGGAGCACTCGATCCCACAGGAGCACTGACGGAAGAAGGGCGTAAAATGGCATCGCTTCCCTTGGAGCCAAGATTTTCCCGACTGATGCTTGCAGGACATGAGCAAGGCTGTGTGGCCGAGACGGCCTTCATCGCAGCGGCAGTGCAGGGCGAAGGAATATTCACCAACAAACGTGGCGCTGATGGGCGCAAAAATTTCATTTTCGCGGATGACGAGTGCGACTTTGCAGGTGAGTGGCGGGCCTTCGAATCTGCGGAGGCGATGGGCTTCGACCCCAGGCGCTGTGATGCAATGGGCATCATGGCCCGCAGCGCGCGGGAGACGGCGCAGGGATTTGATCGGCTGATGTCATTGGCGAGGCGCTTCGGCTGGGAGTGCGGTGCGGTGGATTTCAAATCCCGTGGGGAAGCCGTGGGAAAAGCAATGTTGGCCGCTTTCAGCGATCAGCTCGCCATGCGGATGAGCCAAGGCACGCTGGCGTGCAAACTGGTGGGAAACCGCAAGGGCAAGCTGGATGAAGATTCATGTGTTAGAAATGCGCCGGCCTTCGTCGCCGCGGAAATCACCGAGGTGGAGGCCCGCGAAATCGTGGTCCATCTGCGCCGGGCCACGGCCATCAATCCGGCATGGCTGAACGATTTGTTTCCCGACGATCTCCATCATTCCGATGGCGCAAGCTACGATGAAACCCGCCGCCGGGTGGTGGCCCGAAAGGAAACGCGCTTCCGTGATCTGGTGCTTGAGGGGAAGGAAAATGATCAGGGCGTGAACCTGGATCAAGCCGCGGAAATTCTAGCAGAACGGGTGCTCACTGGAGAATTGATCCTCAAAAACTGGGACGATTCCGTGACCCAGTGGACGGCGCGGCTCGCGCTGTTAGGCAAATGGATGCCCGAGCTGGAGATGCCGGGGTGGTCTGAAGAAAACCGCGCGGATGCCATCGCACAGATCTGCCATGGAGCGGTGAGTTATAAGGAAATCAAGGAGGTGAATGTCTGGCGGGTGCTGCGCGAGTGGCTCAATCAAAGCCAAGCCACGGCGCTCGATTCCTATTGCCCGGAACGCGTCCAACTGCCCAACGGCCAATCGGCGAAGATCACTTACTCATTTGATAAAGACCCCTTCATTTCCCTGCGCGTCTCCCACTTGTTCGGGATTTGGGAAACGCCGATGATCGCGAGCGGCAGAATTCCTCTGTTGGTCCACATTCTAACACCCGGACAAAAGCCGTGGCAGATGACCAAGGATCTCAAGGGCTTCTGGGCCTCTGGCTATGCCCAGATGAAAAAGGAAGTCGCAGGCCGCTACCCCCGCCACCCATGGCCGGATGATCCCCGGGCATGGGTGGCGGGGGGAAGTAAGCGCTGATAGGGACAAGCGAGGAGACCTCCCTTCCCCTTATTTCAAGACGATGTCTTTAAACTGCACGGTCATCGGTGCGCCTGCGTGAAGTTGCAGGGCGATGATGCCGGTCTTCGCTCCAGCGGTGGATTCATCCATCACTTCTGCGGTGGCTTTGCCGTTGATGAAATGTTGGAGATGGCCGCCTTTGGCAATGATCACGTATTCATTCCAATCGGCTGGTTTGATGGCAGCTTGGATTTCATCGGATTTGCCGACTTCACCCGCCACTTCGATCAGGGGTTTGCTTGGTTCAGCGCCGTCCTTGATGACGACTTTCTGGCCGCGTTGGGCGAGGATTCCCCTGCCCTTTTCTTCGTAGAGAATGCCGCTGTAGGTCTTCCCACATTCGAAATCCGCTTGGTAGCCGGCGACGACCGAGTATTCAGGATTCACGATCTTGCTGCGATACTGGACCCCGGAGTTTCCGAAACCCGCGCCATCGCCTTTATCATCGGTGATCTTGTATTTGAAATGTAGCTCGAAATCGCCCATTTCCACATCTTGGAGGATTAAAAAGGTGTTTTCTTTGGCTGGATTCTCCGGGGTGGTTTGGCCGGTGATGGCACCGTCTTTCACGCTCCAGAACCCGGGTTGGCCTTTCCAGCCGGTGAGGTCTTTACCATTGAACAGGGATTTTTCTTCAGCTTGGGCGAGGGCAACAAGGCTGAAGAGAGCGAGGAGGCATGCGGGGATTTTCATAAGGGCTCCATTACGTTGGCATTGATTGGAACCTTTCCGGGAAATTCTTTTTTAGAGATTTCCAACTGGGGGCATTCAGCGGCTTGCACTTTTGCTCACGTGGATCATTCTCTGCGAATCCTTATGCCGCTGTTAGACGTTCGACATCTCACCACCCGCTTTCACACCCGCAACGGAATCGTGCATGCGGTGGAGGATGTTTCTTTTAAAATCGAAGCCGGAGAAACCTTGGGAATCGTGGGTGAGTCCGGCTCGGGGAAATCCGTGACCTGCTATTCGTTGTTGGGCCTCATTCCTCAGCCACCCGGGCGGATTCATCAGGGCGAGGCGCTTTTCAAAGGCTTGGATCTACTCAAAGCCGCACCCAAGGAGCTGCGCAAAATCCGTGGGAAGCGGATCTCGATGATTTTTCAAGATCCGATGACTTCGCTCAATCCCTTCATGAGGGTGAGCGCACAATTGACCGAACCACTCGCGATTCATGAAAACCTTCACGGCAAGAAGGCGCTTCATCTCGCCATCGATGCGCTAACCGAAGTGGGCATTCCCGATGCGGCAAAGCGGATTCATTCGTATCCGCACGAGTTTTCCGGAGGGATGCGGCAACGGGTGATGATCGCGATGGCGTTGATCACGCGGCCAGAGTTACTAATCTGTGATGAGCCGACGACGGCCTTGGATGTGATGGTGCAAAAGCAGGTGCTTGACCTGATCCGTGAGCGCCAGAAACAACTCGGAACGGCGGTCATTTTCATCACCCATGATCTTTCCGTGGTATCGGAAGTCTGCGATCATGTGAACGTGATGTATGCGGGCCGGGTCGTTGAGAGCGCACCAAAAATCGAAGTTTTCCGCAATCCGCTCCATGCCTACACGCGCTCGCTGCTCAAGTCCATCCCGGCCAACCATGCCAAGGGTGAGCCGCTTTACACGATTTCCGGATTGCCGCCGGATCTCAGCCGCTTGCCCGGCGGCTGTGCTTTCCGCGAACGCAACCGCATTGGTAAGGCCGAGCGTTGCCTAACAGACCGCCCGCCCTCGTTGGATGAAATCGAGCCGGGCCATTTCGTGCAAAATTGCCCCGGATGCCTGGCAACGCAGGAATCAGTGGCCCTCGCCCCTTGCTAGGAGTTCCACTTCCTCCTCGTGCGAGTGGATCTGGAGGAAAACCTGCACCCCCTCGCGATCGGCCGCAGCCTTCAGCACGCTGCGGATGGCGGATGCCGTGAAGCCATTGCGCCCGATGAGCATCGCCACATCCTGCTTGCCTAAAACGAGTTTGAAGCGGAGGCGCTTCGGGTTGAGTTCGGCGACTTTGAGTTGCGCCTGGGTGGGATCGTCTATCAACTTGAGCGCCACGTATTGGAGGAAATTTCGCAATTTTTCAGTAACGGGCTGCATAATGCAAAAAGGATGCCCAAGGATTTGCCTCTTCGCAAGTGAAGGTTCACAGGGAGGCTCGATAATCTCAAAGATTTTATGGAATCCGGGAAAGCGGGATAAATTTTGGGTTGGCCCCTTTCGCCGGAACGGGCTATCTCCGCTTCATGAATCCTTGTCCGCCCGTGGCCCTATCAATCGCCGGTTCCGATTGCTCGGCTGGCGCTGGCATCCAAGCCGATTTAAAAACCTTCCAACACTTCCGCGTCCACGGACTAACCGCGGTGAGCTGTGTGGTCTCGGAAACGGCCAATATTGTCAGAGCCGTCCACCCGGTGCCGGTGGCTGTGTTTGAAGATCAAATCACGTTACTGTTGGAATCATTTCCCGTCGCAGCGGTCAAAACGGGCATGCTTTTTTCGGCAGCCCACGTGACCGCGGTGGCTGAGATTTTCAAAAACCATCGGAAATCCCCGCTGGTGGTGGATCCCGTGATGATCTCCTCCACGGGGGCATCTTTGCTGGAACCCGAAGCAATTGCGCTCTATCAGACTCACTTGCTTCCGCTGGCCTGCTTGATCACGCCAAACCTTGCCGAGGCTGAGGTTTTGTTAAGCGAGCCGATTCCAAATGAAGCCGCTCTCGAGAGCGCAGCCCGCCGTCTTTCTGAACGATACGGCACCGCGGTGTTGCTCAAAGGCGGTCATTTGGAGGGCGATGTTTGCGTGGATCTCTTGTGCGATGCAGGGAAGATCCACCGTTTCGCGGCGGCGCGCATTCCCTTGCCAGACTCACATGGCACTGGCTGCACCCTTTCCGCAGCGATCACCGCCGCCTTGGCTTTGGGGCAATCGCTCCCTACTTCGATCGCCACGGCCAAGGCTTACCTCGGTGAAACTCTCCGCCAATCCTACCAATTTCACTCAAGCGGCACGCCCTCCGTCCATGCTCTGAATCAAGGAACATCCTTCCGCAAAAACGAGGCGTGACACGGGCCGAGGATTGGCTAAGGTCTCCTAAGTATCGCCTCCCAACCTTAGCTTCCAAGTCACCTTATGGATCACCCAGTCAACTCTCTCGGTTATAAAATCCTCAATGCCTCGCTCGCCGGGGAGAAAGCTGAGGCAAGCGGATTTTCAACCCTCTCACGCCGTGGGTTTCTTCTGACGGCCGCCTCATTGACAAGCTGCGCGGCCGCCGAGCCACTTAGACCAAGGTCTGCCGCACTGCCCGGAGCCGGTCCCGTAAAGACCACGGCAAATTCAAACTACCGCACGCCCGCCGTCCAAGGCCCAGTGCCGCGCAACCCGGATCAGGCGCTCAACTCGAATTTCTCCAAGAACGCGGGCATCACCTTCACCCGCGTGCAGGTCTCTGGCAATTTCATCGCCATCACCTTCGATGACGGTCCCCATCCGCAGAACACCCCGCGCCTGTTGGATATGCTCCGCGCTCGCAATATCAAGGCCACCTTCTATGTCATCGGCCGCAGCGTGGATCTCTACCCGCAAGTGGTGCGCCGCACCGTGGCCGAGGGGCATGAAATCGGAAATCACTCCCACACCCACCGCCTCATGAGCAAGCTCGGCGACGCGGAAGTCCGCTCCGAGATGAGCCGCTGCCGTGATGCAGTCGCTCGCGCGGCCGGTGTTCAGCCCCGCACCATGCGCCCACCTTATGGAGGCCTGCTCCAGCGCCAACGCGAGCTTGTCCACAACGAGTTCGGCTATCCTACCATTCTTTGGTCTGTCGATCCCCTCGACTGGAAACGCCCAGGTGCCAGCGTGATCACCTCCCGCATTCTCTCGGGCACCACCGCAGGAGGCATCGTTCTCGCACACGATCTCCATAGCCAAACCATCGATGCCATGCCCGCCACTCTGGATGGCCTGCTGCGCCGCGGTTTCAAATTCGTGACCGTTTCGCAATTGCTTGCCATGAAGACGGACAGTGCGACTGCCCAGGCATCCACCAATCCCTGATCTTTTAGAATTTTTCCAGCATAACAACCGTGAGAGATATCAGGTTCGGCGAGCGTTACTTCGCGACGCGTGAACGTCTCTCGGATGTCATGCAAGGAATCGCGGATCTCGCGAAGACTACACAGACGGATCTCGGTGACCGCCTGCCCTTCGCCGAAATGGAAAAAGGCCTCGGCACGCCTTTTCTTTTCGTGGTATCCGGCGAAGTCAATGCGGGGAAATCCTCGCTAATCAACGGCCTCTTCGGCCGCGATCTTTGCCGCGTGAACATCCTCCCGGAAACCGCGAGCGTTCTTTGGTATCGCTACGGCAAGGTCGCCAAAGACGTGGAAATCACGCCGATGTTGGAAGAACGTTATCGCCCTATCGATTTCCTCAGAGACTTCAATCTCATCGATACACCTGGCACCAATTCGATTGTGAGAGGCCATCAGGACATCACGGAAAAATTCCTCCCCACCGCAGATCTGATTCTCTTTGTTTTCCCGGTCACCAATCCTTGGGGAGCCGCCACTTGGGATCTCATATCCCGCCTGCCCACCGAATGCATGAGCCGCATGGTCTTCATCATCCAGCAGGCAGACCAACGCGAAGCCATCGATATCGAGGTGATCCTCGGCCACATGGCGGACCTCTCGATGAAGCGCATCGGCAGGGTGCCACCGATTTTCGCCGTTTCCGGAAAGCTCGCCTACGAGGCAAAACGCGCCTCCCCGTTCTCTGGAGATCTCCTCAAAAGAAGCGGCTATCCCACCTTGGAAAGTTTCATTTCAAAAAGCGTTTGTGAGTCACCCTCGCGCAAGCAGACTTTGGAAACCTGGCGCAATCAAGCCAGCTCCGCCCTCCGCGCCGTGGAGGATCGCATCGAGGACCAAACCCGCGAACTCAACCTCCAAAGCCGCTTCCTCGAAGCCGTCGAGCGCGAGATCGATGAACTCCGCGAAAAATTCGTCACCCGCCTCCCCCGCCACCTCGCGGGCGTGGCGGAAGTCTTCGAATCCGAAGGTGCCTGGGTTTCCAAAACACTCTCTAACAAACTCGGTATCATCCCCTCGTTCTTCCGGCTCTTCGTCGGGGATCGCACCGGCCAGGAAATGGAATCCATCTTCATCGAGCGCCTCCAGGCCGCCGTGGAAGCCGTCGCTGAAAAGGATGGCACCGAGGTGGTCCATGTTTGCCGCGAACATTGGGACCAACTCACCCACCGCGTCAAAGAAACCACCCAGGTGAATATGGGCGATCCCGCTCCGCTGGATGAGACCCTCGCTGCCGCCAAAAAACGCTTCGTCCAGCGCCTCGGACGCGCCGCCCGCCAAGGCATCGGCAATCTCAAAGTCCGCAACCAGCTCGACAAGGAACTCCGGCGCAGAAACGTCGCCCTCAAATCCTTCACCGTCATGACCCTCGCCCTGCTCACCGCTGGTGCCACCTGCGGCGGATTAGGGCTTCCTTGGATTCCGTTCATCCTCTGTGGCATCGCTTTTCTCTTCCTCGCCGGTGGCTTCTTCGCCGCCGCCGTCACCCGCAAGACCATCACCGAGGAATTCAGAAAACGTCTGCTGGACACCTGCGGCAGCTTCGCCAGCACCTTGCGAAACGACTACGAGGACGCGCTGCGCATCGTTTTCCAAGACTACCTCACCTCCCTCGGCCCCGTGCGCGCCCACCTCGTTCGCGAAAAAGTGGCTGTCGAACCCCGCCTCAAGCGCTGGCAAGAACTCTTCCTCACCCTCAAAGCCATCGAGCAGGATTTATAGGAATTTCCAAGCCGCGAAATTCCCACTTGGCATCCCCGCCATCACCCGCCACATTTCTCCCATACGACAGGGGCGCTTCACGATCGCGAAGCCGAGATTTTCCACCGCGCGGAAAAGACCCTCCGAACCTGACGCGGGTCATGCCGCCGTAGGAAGTCGAAACCGCCCCCAGTTTCCCTCCCTCCGGCCGTGCATCACCCGCACGGCCTTTTTCTTACCACCACTCTCCTATCTCAAATCTCCAATCTCCAATCTCCAGTCTCCAATCTCCAATCTCCTATCTCCTATCTCCTATCTCCTATCTCCTATCTCTTCCCCATGATCTCCACCGACGAAACCACCGGCGCCCCTTCTCTCGAAACCCACGACGCCTCCCGCGCCCAGCTCCCTGCCTCCAACCGCGTTTACGTCGAGGGCACGCTCCACCCGCAGATCCGCGTGCCCATGCGCGAGATTTCCCTCTCTGAGACCAAATCCTACAACGGGCGAATCGAGAAAAACGCCCCCGTCCGCGTCTATGACTGCTCCGGCCCATGGGGCGATCCCGCGTTCACCGGCACCTCCGACCAAGGCCTCCCCGCCCTTCGCCGCGAGTGGATCCTCGCCCGCAGCGATGTGGAAGCCTACGATGGCCGCCCCGTCCAGCCCCAGGACAACGGCTACCTCACCGAGAAACACGCCGAATACGCCTCTCAGTCCGAGCGTGCGAACAAGTTCATCGAATTCCCCGGTCTCACCGCCGAACGCCGCCAACCTCTCCGCGCCAAAGGGAGCGTGGGCGTCCCGCCCGCTTCTTCCTCTTCACCCGCTTCCTCTTCCACTCCGGTCACCCAACTCCACTATGCCCGCCAAGGCATCATCACTCCCGAGATGGAATTCATCGCCATCCGCGAAAACCTGAAAATCTCAAATCTCAAATCCCAGATCTCAGATCAAAAGGACGACATCGTCCGCAACCATCTTGATAAGCAACACGCAGGCTCCACCCAACTCCCGAACAGCCCCTACACCCCCGGCATCTTCCAGCGCTTCCCGCAACGCATCCCCGCCGAAATCACCCCCGAGTTCGTCCGCAGCGAAGTCGCCGCCGGTCGTGCCATCATCCCCCTCAACATCAATCACCCGGAATGCGAACCGATGATCATCGGCCGGAATTTCCTCGTCAAAATCAACGCCAACATCGGCAACTCCGCCGTCGCCTCATCCATCGAAGAGGAGGTGGAAAAAATGCGCTGGTCCACCAAATGGGGGGCCGATACCGTGATGGACCTTTCCACCGGGAAAAACATCCACGCCACTCGCGAGTGGATCTTGAGAAACTCCCCCGTCCCCATCGGCACCGTCCCGATCTATCAGGCACTCGAAAAAGTCAACGGCAAGGCCGAGGACCTCACTTGGGAACTCTATCGAGACACTCTCATCGAGCAGGCCGAGCAAGGCGTCGATTACTTCACCATCCACGCCGGCGTCCTCCTTCGCTTCGTCCCGATGACTGCCAGCCGCATGACCGGCATCGTCAGCCGCGGCGGATCGATCATGGCCA
>JBBRIB010000065.1:0-10620 GCA_038221745.1 Verrucomicrobiales bacterium | reverse complement strand
CCCACCCCAGCTTTTTTCCCACTCGGATCAAGTCACCCACTGGCAGACCTCCCTTCCTGATCAACCCCCGCGCACCGGCTGGGGCGGGCGCATCGCTGATATACTCCACCCCTTTCAGAGTGAATTGATCAACGATACCCTCCAACGCGCGAAAATCTCCCTCACCACCAGCATCGCGGGTTCTAACACCTTCGAAGTCGGCTCCACCGTCCAACAATACCACGTCTCCACCAGCGGGGCCGTCACTCTGGCGGGAGCTGCCAGCGGCTCGGCTCGCGAGACCGCCGTGCGTGACATCGCACGCCTCGCGCAAACAAACCTCCAAGCCGATGCCTACGGCGATATCGTGGACAACGCCGTCGCCACAGGCTCGCTTCTCAACAGTGCCATCGCCGCCACGATTTCCAACACCTACTGGACCACCCCATTCCCTAACACCACACTTGGGAATCAGCTGAAAATGGTCGCCCGCATGATTGCGGGCAGGGGCAATCTCAACGTAAAACGCCAGATTTTCTTCGTCTCCGTGGGCGGTTATGATACCCACACCGCACAACTCGGCAATGCCGCCAATCCCGGCAACCCGCTCTTCGGTGCCCACGCGGATCTGATGAACGAACTCAGCGAATCCATCCAGGCCTTCCAATCCGCCATCGAACAACTCTCCGCTCTTCCCGGAAGCCAGAATCTAACGGATGGTGTGGTGGGCTTCACCGCTTCAGACTTCGGGCGCACCCTTCCCACCAATGGCCAAGGCAGCGATCATGGATGGGGATCCCATCATATCATCTTCGGTGGTTCGGGAAAT
Source organism: Verrucomicrobiales bacterium (assembly GCA_038221745.1). Lineage (GTDB taxonomy): Bacteria > Verrucomicrobiota > Verrucomicrobiia > Verrucomicrobiales > Akkermansiaceae > Luteolibacter. The sequence goes on along the minus strand of JBBRIB010000065.1, from coordinate 9,812 downwards.
CCAAGCACAGGCGCGGTAAAGGGTCAGAGAATCTACGGAACATTTCCCGTGCTTCAGGTAAACGGCCCGGACGATACCAGCACAGGCCGCTGGATTCCGCGCGTCAGCGTCGATGAATACAGTGCCACCCTCGCCAAATGGTTCGGGGTGAATCCCACCTACATGCCCATCGTATTTCCAAATCTCACCCGCTTCGCCACACCGGACCTCGGCTTCATGAACAACGCATGAAGCGGAATCTCTGGCTCCTATTGGTCGGCTTGCTGCTGCTCGTTTTCATTCTCCTTCGGGATGGGAAACAGTCACCCGCCCCCTCGACAAGCCAGCCTCCATCGGGTCCTGCGGCACCCGCACCGGAGCCACCTCTCAAAGGTCCTGCTGCTTCGACAACACAAACGCCCCCACCACCGCCCGCCGATCAGGCGCCCGCGATCACCCCCGAAGTGGCATCGCTCGCTCTAACCGCCATCGACAACCTAGGCTTCACTTTCCGAGATTACGCCGCCGCCCTCGGTGGAAATCCTGTGGGAACCAATGCGGAAATCACCGCTTCTCTCCTCGGTGACAACGCCAAACAAATCAAGCTCCCCCTCCCCGATGGCTCTACCCTGAACGACAAAAACGAACTCTGCGATCCTTGGCGCACCCCGTGGTTTTTCCATCAAATCAGTGGCACGAAAATGGAAATCCGTTCCGCTGGCCCGGACCGCATTCTCTACAATACGGACGATTTCGTGCGCTGATTTCTTCTGCCCTCGCGCGCGATCAAAACCTCTTCCAGCACTTTTCCCGCAATCGGAGTGGCTTCGTGCAAGAGCACGATGTCACCCTTCGCCAGCCCCGGAAGAATTCGTCCCAACACTTTTCCCACATCCCGCTCCACCGCATCGAAGCCCCGCCGATTCCAGCCCATCACCCGCAGGCCATTTTCCTTCGCGATGGGATGGGTGAAGAGATTGCAGTGGCCCACCGGTGCCCTGAACCACACCGGCATGACTCCCGTGACTTCAAAAAGAGTTTTCTGGCATGCTTCGATCTCCTGCCGTGTGCGTCTCGGGCTTGCGCACCAGAAGCTCGCTTGCGGATGCGTTTGGGTATGGTTGCCGATCTCGTGGCCCCGCCTCAGCACCTCGAGCGCGAGGTCCGGGTGCTTGCGGACTTTTTCTCCGATCATGAAAAAAATAGCTTTGGCGTCATATCGATCCAACAGATCAAGCAAGCGCGGCGTATCATCAGGGTCCGGTCCATCATCAAGCGTGATGAGAACATCATCTGAATCAGTGATGGTATAAATCGGCCCCAGGCATTGGGAACCAGGATTGAGAACCGCCCAACAACAAATAGCCGCGATGACCGCACCTAACAGCAACGCAAGGTGCCATCCGTAGAAAAATCCCAAACCGATTGCGAAAAGGTGGGCCACCAGCAGCAGACCCACACGCACCCGAATCCCCATCTCACCTGATAGAGCCATCAATTTTCTCCAAGCCAGCAAACCCGCTGCCGCCAGACTCATCACCCCCACGGCGATCCAGATATAGGAAACCAAGCCCACCACCCCGCTCCTCTGTGAGTGAAAAACCGCCCACAGAAAGCAGAAGGTAAACCAGAGTTGCCATTGGCTTTTCGAACTCCTCCCCGGCAGAATAAAGGGCAGGACATTGAGCAGCATGAAAGCCACGGGCACCGCCAGAATCAGCCCCATCACAGGCCCTATCAGACGCACCAAACCATCTCCACATCCCACCAGCACCGTCACCGGAATCAAAACCGCAAGGGCAAGCATCTCGCCCCGATGCATTGCGATTTCCCCGGTCAGCACACGCCTGTCAGCCGGAGTGGGGTTTCTCTCACTGCCGAAGGCCTGAAACAAGCTGCTCACCGCTCGGTTTGTATTCATGGATCGATGGGGCGATGCTCCAAACGATTCGAGCGATTGACGAGCGTGATTTCACCAAATGTCCAAGTATTCGAGATTTGCTGAAACGAATGCATCGCCGGAAACGTAGCGAATGAGACACCCGATGAAAACTTCAACCCTGATTGCTACCCACCTTTGCGTCTTTGCCATCGGAATCGCGGCGGCCTTCATGATCGGGAACAACCGCAAGGCTGATGGCGATTCACAATCGACCGCCTCGGCTGGTCCTAACTCAAACTCAGGCAGCTACGAATTTTCTTCTACGAGTGAAAATTCCTCTAACCACAAGCGCGATTCTGCCGCAAGGCGCGATGCCACCGCGAAAATCGTGAAATCCCCCACTCAACGCCTCACCGATATCAGCCGCATCACGGATGAATTCGAACGCCAGCGTGCCCTCATGGATCTGCTGGAAACACTTGCCCCAAGCGAGTTCGAAGCTGTGGCCGAGACATTCCGCGAGCTCGATCACCTTGGAAACTCCGGCGACGAATACAAAATGATCCTCAGCCGCTGGGCCAAAGCAGACCCCCTTTCCGCCCTGAGCTACGTCGACAAACATCCTAACAGCCAGCAGGGCCGCAACACCATCCTCACCACATGGGCCGATTCCGATCCTGCCTCTGCGGAGCGCTGGGCCATCGCCAATCACAAAGGGGATGGTCCGAATCCCCACCTCGCCGCCGTCATCGCCGGGGTGGCCCCTCACGATCTCAATGAAGCCCTGCGCATGGCGCTCACCATGCCTCGCAGTGGCGAGCGCGGCGAGGCCATGCGGGCGATCACCAGTGCTTTGTTCCTCAAGGGAGCCGATGCCGCGATGGCATTTCCTGACAGCATTGCCGATGAGGCACTGCGCGGCGGCTTCATCGCGGAGATTTCCGGGCGTTTGTTAGGAAAAGACCCGTTGATAGCGGCCACATGGATCGCCTCAATGCAAAATGGAAACCTTCAGAACCGCGCCTCACGCCAAGTCGCCGAAGCACTTGCAAGGGACAACGTCACCACCGCTGGCACTTGGGTGAAATCCCTCAAACCCGAAGCCCAGGTGGAAGCAGCCCGTGGAGTGATTCCTCTCATGTCCGCCAGAGATATTGCGGGCACCGCCCAATGGGTCACTTCTCTCGCAGGCGCTCCAAATTATGATAGAGCCGTGGAAGAATTCGTCTGGAGTTGTAACACCCGTGCCCCGGAGCAATCCGCCGCTTGGATCCAAGGGGTGACAAATCCCGATGCCCAACGCCGCCTCTATCATCGGATGCTTGGCGAATGGGCGCGCAGCGATGCCGCTGCGGTGAAACAATGGGTGGCAGCGAATCAAGTACCTGCTGACATCCGCCAGCGCTTCTCCCGCTAGAATCTTCATTTTCTGCCTTTGCCTTGCGCCCTGATTCCTTCAGAAATCACGCATGCCGATTTTCGAAAAAGTCCGGGAACATGCCTTGATCCAATCCTCCGCCGCTGTTCTCGGTTGGGATCAGGAAACTTTCCTACCTGATGCAGCCGCAGAATTCCGCGCTGCCCAACTCTCCTGGCTCTCCGCTCGTGCCCATGAATTGGCCACTTCTGATGGTTGGAAAACGGATCTCGAAACCGCTGAAGCGAATGACGCTGGCAATGTCCCCGTCCTCACCGCAAACCTGCGCGAACTCCGCCGCGAGTTCGAGCGCTCGAATAAACTCAGCACCGAACTCGTCGCCCGCGAGTCCACGGCCTGCTCGATGTCCAAGCACGCTTGGGTGGCCGCTCGCAAGAATTCAGATTTCGCCACCTTCGCCCCACACCTTGAGACGCTTCTGAAAATCGCCCGCGAAAAGGCCGAACTCTGGGGCTACGCAGATGAACCTTATGATGCCTTGCTCGATGGCTATGAACGAAACACCTCCACCGCCGCCGTCGCCAAGTTATTCGAATCGATCAAACCCGCGCTCTGTGAAATCGCATCCAGCGCCGTCGCGAAATCAGCAATCTCAAAACCTCACCTGCCTCCCGGACCTTATCCGGTAGAGGCGCAAAAGCATTTCAATGCCCGAGTCGCCACCGCCATCGGGTTTGATTTCGAGGCAGGCCGCATCGATACCACGGCTCACCCGTTTTGCACCACACTCGGCCCGCGTGATATCCGCCTGACGACTCGCTACATGGAGTCCGATTTCACCTCATCGCTCTTCGGTGTGCTGCATGAAGCAGGTCACGGCCTTTATGAACAAGGTTTGCCTGCGCGCGACTTCGGCTTACCCTCCGGCACCGCCGTTTCCTTAGGCATTCACGAATCCCAATCCCGCCTTTGGGAAAATCATGTGGGCCGTTCACGAACATTTTGGAATCATTGGTATCCGTTGGCCCGAGAAAGTTTTCCTCAACTGATGAATTTCCCGTTGGAAGATTTCCTCGCCTATCTCTGGCGGGCGGAATTTTCTCAAATCCGTGTGGAGGCTGACGAGGCGACTTATGATCTCCACATCATCCTCCGCTTCGAGCTGGAGCGCCGCATGCTCGATGGAAGCCTCGCCGTGACCGATGTCCCCGCAGCATGGAATGAAAGTTTTGCGGAGCTTTTTGGATTCACTCCCCAAGATGATCGCCATGGTTGCCTTCAGGATATCCATTGGGCCATGGGCGGCCTCGGGTATTTCTCAACTTATACTTTGGGAAATATCAACTCCGCCCAGCTCTTTGCCGCGGCACAACTCGATCCAACCATCGCTGCCGCCACCGCCCAGGCAAACTACCAACCCCTTCTCACCTGGCTTCGCAAAAACGTCCATGCCCACGGTGGCACCCTCGATCCTTCCGCCCTCATGCAGCAGGCCACCGGCAGCATCCCCTCGCCCACCGCCTATCTCACCCACCTCAAATCCCGCTATATCTAACAACATGTCTCAAGGTCTCTTCATCGTCATCGAGGGGATCGATGGCACCGGGAAATCCACCCAAGCCCGCCGCCTGGGGGAGTGGTTCATCCAACAAGGCCGCGAAGTCGTCCTCAGCCGTGAGCCAACCACCGGCCAATGGGGAACCAAACTCCGTGAATCCGCCGCCACCGGTCGCCTCTCGCCTGAGGATGAGTTGGAATATTTCCTCAACGACCGCCGCGAGCACGTCGAGGAACTCATCAAGCCCTCTCTCGCCGTCGGCAAGGTGGTCATTCTGGATCGATATTATTTTTCCACAATGGCCTACCAAGGTGCGCGGGGTTTCGATCCCATGGAAATCCGCAAGCGCAACGAAGCCTTCGCCCCGCGCCCGGATTTACTTCTTATTCTGGACCTCGATGTAGAAACCGCCCACACCCGCATCGGCGTTCGGGGAGATCACACCAACGAGTTTGAGAAATATGAAAACCTGACGCGCTGCCGGGAAATTTTCCTCTCACTCCGCGATGAACCCTTCGCCCGCATCATCCCATCCTCGGGTAGCCTTGAAGAAGTGAGCGAAAAGATCCTCACGGAGGTATCGGGCTTCCAAAACAACAACCCCGTGTTTTGATTCGCTTTCGCTCCACCAATCAATCAAATGCTGCCGTAAAAGGAGCTGGAATGGTATCATGCCAACTTCAATACCCCGGATGACTTATCTCTCTGGCCCGCCGAACTCGATGGCGGCGTGGACCGGCCTTGAGCTGCTCAACTGATCATTCCTTGAATGAATGCCCAAACTTTGGCGCCGTATTTGTTGAATGTTTCAATCACCACGGCTCCCCAAAACACGAAGTAACCTATCGTGAAAAGAAACACTCCGTAACCGGCGATCACCCCGGCTCCGTCCCGCTTCAGGATGCTCAAGGTCATGATCACGGAAACCAGCGCGGGAAGTGTGTTGGTAAACGGAGGCAAAGGCGGCAATGGCAAAATCAGCAACATCGCCGCCAGCATCACAATCCCGGCGTGAAGCCTGAGCTTCCATTCGCGATCGGTGAGCTTCTCAAGCCGCCCTTGCTGCAAGCGCCGCTCCAGCCATCCGATGAGCTTGCGGCTTGCCGAAAGAACTTTTGCGAAAAAGGTGGATGGCAGGACGATCCGGTGAAGCCGCTGCGGTAACCATGGCGGCAGACCGAGAAACACCCGCGCTGCTAGGAAAAGTATCACCAATCCAAACGGCGTGGAAAGCCCCGGGATACTGACCGGCGTGGAGAATGGAAGTGCGCAAATGATGACCAACAGAGCGGACGCGCGCGGCCCGAGGCGTTCAAGAATCTCCCCGATGGACAAGGATCTTTCCGCGTGGATCACCCCGAGTTCATGCAATTCTTCGGAGAGTTCTTTATGGAGTTCCTTATCTCCTATTGAGTCAAGCAGCGGGTGATTATCGTCTGATGTCATGGGAAATGGTTGTTAGGCCCGCACCTCGCTCCATGGAGGCCGCGCACTTTCGAAAGCGATCCTATCAGAAGTCAGCGGATGAACAAAAGAAAGTTTCCACGCATGCAGTTGCATGGGCGGATCTTTCAGTGAGAGCGTCTGCGTCCTGCCGATTTCCCGATCCAGCAGGTAAGCAGGATCCCCCACCACGGGATGGCCGAGGTCCCAGAGATGAATGCGGATCTGATTGGTTCGCCCCGTGCCAAGTTTGGCTTCCAACAGGGATGTGCCGTCGGCAGAGCGTTCAAGGACAGTGAAATCCGTGCGAGCCGCGAGGCCGTTTTCCTGGTCGATGGTCCGGGTGCCCATGATTTCCGGATCGCAGGAGATGGGCGACTCAGCCACAAATCGGTCTTGTTCCGGGTGCCCCATCGCCCGTACGAGATAGCGTTTATCCACCGTCCCATCGATGAACTGGCGCTGCAGGGTGCGGCAGAAATGGCGGGTGCGGGCAAACAACACCAGCCCCGTGGTGTTCGAATCAAGCCGATGCACAGGGCGGGGATACTTCGGCGCGTAAGCCAGATTAAGCAGGTTTTGCAAGGTGTTCCTGTGGAAGCGCCCGCTCGCATGCATCGGCAATGGGGCTGGCTTATGAACGATCAGTATCGCCTCGTCCTCGTGCAGAACCCGGATATCCGTGGCGACATCCGGCTCCGTCTCGGCGGGGAAAAGTTGCAATACCCGCTCGCCGCCCCGGACGATGTGGTGCTTTAGGCGGACTTTTTCCCCATAATTGATGAAGCGGTTTTCATCGCAGCGCCTCTCCCATTCTTCTCGGGAAACTTGCGGAAAAATAGCGGCTAAGGCATCCAGCAGCTCCATCCCATCGTAGGCGGCCGGGATATTGATGGGGCGGCGGTTTTCCTCCGGCACCGATCCAGGCAACGGCGCACTTACACGCGCCAACGCCACATGCCGCCCGGCGATTTTTTCCGCCATCCGCGCCGGTTCGCTTACGTAACAATGCGGGCAGCTCACGCCTTCCACGTAGCGGTGGTCCGCCTGATCCGTGCCATCCAGCGGTGCCTGGCAGGCGAAGCAAACCGCCGTCTCCGTTTCTCGCAAGCCGGGATCCACACCCACCCGCTGATCGAAAACAAAGCACTCGCCGTCGTAATGATCGCCGCCGCATTCTTCAAAGTATTTGAGAATTCCGCCGTCGAGTTGATAGATCTGCTTGAAGCCTTCCAGCTCCATGAAAGGCCCTGCCTTTTCACACCGAATCCCGCCGGTGCAAAACATCACGACCGGTTGATCCTTGAGTGCATCCGGCATGTTGCGGACCGCAGCGGGAAACTCGCGGAAGGTGTTGATGTGCGGCACGAGAGCGCCCTTGAAAGTCCCGAGTTTCACCTCGTAGTCGTTCCTCGTATCCAGCAGCGTCACCGGCCGCCCCTCATCCAGCCATTGTTTCAACTCTTTCGCCCCCAGCTTCGGCGAGGTGTAATTCGCAGGCCGCACCGCCTCCACCCCGAAGGCGATGATTTCCTTCTTCAATCGCACCAGCATCCGGTTGAAGGGTTGCGCATCGCTCAAGCTCACTTTGGGCGCGAGATCCTCCAAACCCGGGATGCTTCGCAGTCTTTCTAACAAAAGCCCGATCGATTCCGCCGCTCCTGCCACGAACAGATTGATCCCCTCGGTGCTCAGCAAAATCGTCCCTTTCAAATCCCAGGATTTGCACTTCGTGGTCAGTTCATCGCGAAGTTCCTTCAATCCCGTGAGTTCGGCAAAGCGGTAGGTGGAAATATTCGTGACGGCGGACACGCGGCCAAAACAGCACGATCCTCCCCGGCTTGCCAGCGCGTAAAGTGGGAAATTTCAACCTCAGCCTTGATTTCCCAACCCATTTCCACCCGCCGCCGAGCCGTTTCGCTGATTTCATTGCCGCGCCATGAGTCATTTTCATCCACACAATGAAGAGACATCCCGCAAGAAAAACCAAAGAGCCGCCCTTTGGCATCCCTGCCGCTTCATCCCACCTGACTCTACCGAACTCCTATGGAACAAAATCAATCACCACTATCCCGCCGGAAATTCCTTTCCGTCTCCACCAAGACCACCGCACTCGGACTCCTTGCCACCGGCCTGCCCGCAGGCTGGATCGGCGCGCAGACCGCAAGCGATGCCCCGGAAACGCCAAACATCAATTTCGGCATGATCGCCCTCACGGATTGCTCGCCTTTCGTCATCGCCCACGAAAAGGGCCTCTTTAAAAAATACGGGATCAACTCCACCATCACCAAAGGTGCGAGCTGGGCCGCCATCCGGGACTCCCTCGCCAATGGTGATATCCAGGCCACCCACATGCTCCTCGGCATGCCCATTGCCTCCACCATGGGCCTCGGCGGTGCGCCAAAGATTCCGATGATCGCCCCTTGGATCGTCAATCGCAATGGCCAGTCCATCAGCCTTGCAAACAGCCTCAAAGGCAAGGTCGCCGCTGATCCCAAGGCGCTCAAACCGCTCGTCGATGCCGCCAAGGCATCCGGCAATCCGATGTCCTTCGCCATGACCTTCCCGCCGGGCACCCACGCCATGTGGCTGCGCTATTGGCTTGCCGCCGGTGGCATCAATCCAGGCGATGCCGCAGGAGGGGGCGCGGACATTTCCCTCATCACCATCCCACCACCCCAGATGGTCGCTAATGTGCAGGCCGGGAAAATGGACGGTTTCTGCGTCGGCGAGCCTTGGAATGCCAAGACGATCAAAGATGAAATCGGCTTCACAGCGATCAACACCCAGGACATCTGGAAAGATCACCCGGAAAAAGTTTGTGCCTTCACCGAGGCCTTCGCCGCGAAGAATCCGAAGACCGTCAAGGCCATCCTCAAGGCCCTCCACGAAGCCAGCGTCTGGCTCGATGTCATGGAAAACCGTGAGGAGCAGGCGAAAATCGTCAGCGCCCCCACCTACATCAATTGCCCACCCGAGGCCATCCTACCGCGCCTCCAAGGGAAATACGATATGGGCGATGGCCGCAAATTCCGCGATCCGAACTACATGATCTTCAGCGAACGCAATTGCAACTACCCGCAAGCCGCCTACTCGCATTGGTGGCTCAGCCAACTCCGCCGCTGGGGCTTCACCCAAGGCGCTCCCGACTACGCCGGCGTGGCCAAACAAGTCATGCGTGCCGATATTTACGAAGATGCGATGAAGGAAATCGGCTACAAACACGGAGGTGTCAGCACCGCCAAGGAAACTTTGTTCGACGGCACGGTCTTCGATCCCACCGCAGACATGGAAGCCTACGCCGCCTCCTTCGCCATCAAAACCCTCAAAGGCTAAGCATTTTGGCCCACCGTCTGCAATCTGCCTCCTCATGACAAGGGCAGCCCACTCACCCTGGGCTGCCCCCCTCCTCTTCTCACACGCCTCTCCATTTCCATGAAACTTTTCTACAAGCTCAAGCTCGATGCCTTCCTCCTTCCCATCGTCGCCCTTTTGATCTGTCTCGGCGGCTGGGCGCTGATCGCAGGGAAATCCAAGACCACCACCTCGGTGGATGACTGGGGAGATAAGGT
>JBBRIB010000064.1:0-10754 GCA_038221745.1 Verrucomicrobiales bacterium | reverse complement strand
CTCCATTCTTCCCGGAATTGTGATAGGAAGACACGCCATGATCGGCGCAGGAGCCGTCGTCACCCGAGATGTTCCACCCTTCGCCCTGATGAAAGGAAATCCGGCAAGAATTGACCGATATCTGCGGGATCCTGAACAAGGCGAATCTCCCTTATAGAGTCTTTATGATACGACCTTGTTGTTGGCGAAATATCGTGATACAGCTTGCTTAAAGCACCAACTGAGGAATTCATTTTAATAAAATTTCGATGATTGCTCAATCAAGGATGACTCGTGCCATGCCTTGAGAGACACGGGCAACGGGGGGGTCTATTTCCGGCAATCGGCCAATGTCGGACGGTTCAAAATAATAGTTCGATCATGGCTGATTTTGCGATCGCATTGGCTGGCTACTCAACGGTTGACGAAACCTTGAAATGCGGAGAAGTAGTCAGCGCCAAACTCCCGTTGCCATTCAGTCATCTGCTCATGACGCCAGCGGTCAGGCACATTGAAAATGGCAGGATCGAAATGTAGGAACTCGAACCAAGATATGGGACAGGCTTCAGTGGTCAATCCGGTTTCCTTCAGGCTTCCGGCATAGCGGTTGATGATCACTTCCGCCGGGCGTTCGGGGTGGTGAACCTTCTCCAACCAGCAATACCACGTCTGTTTGAGGCAGAGGTTGCCCCAGTGGACAAACTGGAAATGCATCAGTCCAAAGTCACCTTCTAACCTGATTGTTCTACCCTTCATTTTTGGGATTCTATTCGTGTGGATAAATTCGGAACGATAAATGGATTTACCATCGTCGCAAAAGATACAGGTTTTGTAACGGTTGATCCCCTGATCACCATCCGTTCGGTATTGCTTGACGCTCCGCCAAAGATGGATCCAGCGCAGCGATATGCGATCACCTCGTTTCAGTGAGAGGATGGCATTTTTCAGAATATCTTGCCGGAGCAGGTTTGAAGTTATCGCCTCATCGGCATCGACTACGATGAAGTGAGTCCCTCCAATGTCTCGCCCTGCCTGTAGCAGGCGGTTTCTATCTGCTGGTTCGTCGCGTAACCATCGGTCCTTGGTTATGACTCGCTCGATTCGGCATGGTTGCCGGCACGCCTCGACTTGGTGCAAGGTATCATCAGTTGAGCAATCATCCAGATAGACGATCGCATCGGTGTGCTGTGCCAACGCCCTTAGGGCAAATTGAATCTTGGCACCCTCGTTGCGGGCGGGTAGCAAGCCAACGATTTTGGGTGTTGGGCGTTGCCGCCCGAACATCCCCCGGAGTTGATTCATGAGAGAGAACATGGCGGATATTCTATTCAGATTTGGTCGCGGCGACCTCTTTTAAAAAGACGGATTTGGCATATGCCAAGGTGGCTACATGGCGTTTGTCAATGAGGCGGTCCAAAGACTTCTGTTTGCGTTTGAGCAGCGTTTTGGAAGGACTCAGGAATCTGGGGAAAATGGAGCGTTTCGAGGCGTATTCAATCTGAATGAGGGCTTTTTGGAGCATCAGTTTAGGTGATTGGGCCAACATGTCGAGCAACTCATTTGGAACTCCATCTGCACGAAGTAACGCTTCGGACTCCGCAAACAGTGCAGCTACCAAGGCGGTCATTGTGCGGACACGATCCTCGCTTCGGTTCTTGCGATGCGCACTCGGCGGATGAATTGTGAAATATGATTTCACTGTAGGCTCAATCACCCAATTAAGTTTGAGACTCATTTGAAGAGCCCAGGCACAATCGCCTGCATGACCAAACCCGGTAGGGAACGGATGAGTTTGGAGGATTTCGGTCCGATAAAGATTTCCAGCACTGCTAGAAAGGAGGTTTCCTGGGAAAAATCCCAACGTTAGCATTAACCACGTTGATCGGGGGATCGGCTGTGGCCGGTCGATGCCGGTTGCGTCAAGGAAGTGGTGGATTGGCCATTTCTTGTTTGATCGCTGATGGCGGGTGTCCAGCATTTCGGGGGCTGAAATCACAACATCGGCTGAAAATTGTTCCAGGGAAGCGATCAAAGTTCGCAAAGAGTCAGGGGGGAGCGGATCTCCTGTTGTAGCAATCGTGCAATAAGGCTGTGTCGCGTTGGTAATCCCGTGGTTCCATGACTCATAAAGTCCCGGTGGATGATTGAGGAACATGACGCCAAGTCCGGCCAACTCCTGCTCAAGAAAAGTCAGGGTTCCGTCATTCGAATCGCTATCAACCACGATAATTTCCACGGCTATCGTCGCCATCTCACGGAGGTATAAGGCATGAGCGGCCATCTCTCTGATGCAATTACGCACGGGACAGATGATGGTGACTGGGAGTTTTGTCGTGGGTGCGTGTTTTCTCATTAACTCGGCATCTTTATCGAAGGTTCCGGTGGCGCGGTCAACCTGAAAAGCCCAGTCGAGATTTCCGAATCACGTGGTGGTGATGGTAAGTTCCGTGGTTTTTGCGTCAGTGTAAGGTCAAGCCGACTCAGCTAAGCGGCAATTATTCAAGTCGCATCAAAACGTATTCTCTGCATGTGATGGCGTAATTGCCACAGCCAGAAGGAATTGCCTGCTCTTTCTTCGAAGCTCACACTCATCTTCAAAGTAAATGCCAAGATCGTGTGTTTCTGCGGCTTCCAGTCCTCCCGCTTCGAAGCGAAACCACTCCACGCCATCGGAGGGAAGCCTGATGACGCGGCATGTTTACCAACAGGTCAGCAATGCCGCCCAATCCCTCACGAAGTACAGATTTATCGTACACGAAAAACCAGTGTTCATGATGCTGGTTGGAGAATCGGGCGTCGCGTTGGACAGCCCGTCCTACCTCTGCACCCCCCGGAAGATCCACGACAAATCGATTACTCCAAAAGACTGATTCATTTTATTAGGGGACTCTGTAGGGCATCTACTTGGCTTGCAAAGTTTTCATTTTTTTCCGCAAAGCCCTTTCCCATTTCCATATTGCAATTCTAGCTTTGATGCCCATTGAAACGTTCTCCTTCTTGAGGAACACTTCGTCCGACGCAAGGCGATGAATCATTGAGAAACCCAAAGGTTCGAGATACTCGCGAAGGCGTAGGTCACGATAATTATTTTCGATCACTAGAGCAGTGATGTCGAGAGCCTTAAAATTAATAGACTTCAAGATTTCAAATTCATTGCCCTCGGTGTCAATCGACACGAAGTCTATCTTGCGGTTTTTTAACCCTTCAATGCTGTCGAGAGTAATCATATCGACATCGATTTCAGTCCTCTTTCCTCCTTTTTTGGAAAGGTCTTCATCAATTCGTTGAAGGTGCTTGAGGTGATAATTACCAGTAATACCGCTCAGCATTTCCGAATAACCTTCGATTTGTGTGAATCTCACCTTTTTATTGTCGTCCCCGATGCAGGCATTGATGTTGGTCGATTTCCTGTTGGCTTCCAGTTTGAAAAACACATTGGGGTTCGGCTCGATGCAGATGCCCTGCCAGCTGTTGAACTTTTCAAAGAAGAGGGAGTTGCTGATCGTCACACCATCATGAGCCCCGATGTCAACAAAGAATCCGTTCTTCTTGTTTCTAAAAATGATTCGGTTCAGAAATTTGTCCTGTCGACACTGTGAATAATATTTCGACTTCCTGCTCATGTTGTTGCTCAAAGGGAGGTTACAGGAGAGCTGCAATTTGGCAAGGCTATTTCTACCGGGGTGTTTCGCAGCACGTTAAGAGTTCCAACCAGATTTTTGGCTCGCTGGTAGATGATAGTGCTTCCCGTGGACTCTGTTCCAGTGTAGGGTCACGCCCGAGACAGCTGAATCCGTGATACTCCTAATGGCAACCAAACAGATTTTCCATGTGAAATTGGACACTTCCCGTGTCCAAAATAAAGTAGAATTTCTTTATTGGATGGTGAGTGGTATCCTCACGGTGGACTACAAGGTCGTGTGTTTCTCTCATGATGGCAGCGGGATTAGCACAGAGATCACCGAGGCACCACTTTTACTGCTCGGCTTTGGAGTCTCCGCAAGATGTGCCCCAGGTGCGACGGATCGTAGCGCTCTTGTGGCGAGGCATTTGCGATTATTATCGAGTGACGCTTTTTGTGAATCTCCAATTGGTAATTGTCGGCGGCATGGTATGAACGGTTGTCAGACCCAAATTTTCACACCCGTATGAAGCGTTTGGTTTTGTTCGATTTGGATGGAGTCCTCCTGGATTCACACGAGAATATGCGTCAGGCATGGGCTGTGGTCTTGGAAAAGACGGATCTCGATTTGCCGTTTGAGGAATATTTCTCGCGGATTGGCCGTCCGTTCAAGGATATCATGGCCTGTCTTGGTGTGACCTCGGATGTTGCAAGCATTGAGAAGATTTACATGACGGCATCATTCGATTTCCTCTCTCAGGCGAAGTTCTATCCTTGCGTGAAGGAAACCCTGGGGGAAATCCAGCGACTCGGGGTGAAGATGGGGGTGGTGACATCCAAGGATGCGCCGCGAACTAAAGCGGTGCTGAAACAACTCGATATTCCGTTTTTATCAGTCCAGTGCCCTAATCAGAAGTTCCGTGGTAAGCCAGCACCAGATCATTTGCTGGTAGCGATGGCTGAGGCGGGCGAGGATCCAGTAAATTGCTTGTTTGTAGGTGACATGGAAACTGACTGGCAAACCGCCTGCCGCGCGGGTATCGATTATGTGCACGCCGCCTGGGGTTATGGCCACCCGCTTGACAATGTTCACGCGCTTGACTCCATCACCGAACTTCCCAAATTTATCCTATGAAAACCGCTGCCATCATTCCCTGTCGTTTCCAGTCCTCGCGTTTTGAAGGCAAGCCGTTAGCCTTGATCGGCGGCAAGCCAATGATGTGGCATGTTTACCAACAGGCGAGCAAGGCCGCGTCCATTGGCGAGGTTTTTATAGCAACCGACAATCAGACGATAGCCACCACATGCGACCAATGGGACATGAGGTGGATCATGACCTCCGACCAGCACCTCACCGGAACTGATCGGGTGGCGGAATGCGCCAACATTCTGGATGTGGATGTGATTGTCAATGTGCAGGGCGACGAACCGTTCATCCTGCCGCAATCAATTGATGCCGTGACCTCAGCCCTGATTGAAAGCCGGATCGACGGACTGGCGGCCACCAACGGTTACAGTGTAATTGATTCTCTAGAGGCTGAGGAGGACAGCGGAGTTGTCAAAGTAGTTTTTTCAGCATCAGGCCTGGCTCTTTCGTATTCGAGGCTGCCGATTCCGCTTTCCTTTCGCCAGCCAGCTAGGCGCTATCGCCAGCTTGGTTTATATGCGTTCCACCGCGAAGCGCTGGAGTTTTTTGCAGCGACCCGACAGGGCCATCTTGAGGCTTCCGAGTCGGTTGAGATGTATCGATTTGTCGAGCATGACCGACCGGTATTGATGGTAGGGGTTGAGGAATCCGGGATCGCGGTGGACACACCTGCGGATCTGTTTAAAGCGCGGCAATATTACAAGGATCAGCATGGGGGCTGAGTATGAAAATATGAGTAAGATTCAACCTTTCGTAGCGCTCGCAATCGTCGGCTCTAACACTACTGCCATCGCCGCAGAGTTAGTGGCTGTAACCGCAGGCTATCAGCGGGTGCTTGCCATCACCCGCCGCAGCAGTCACACATCGTTGCCTGTTGTGATGGATGGAGACGCATGGGGTAAACGGCTCAAAAGGCTGGGATTGCTTGGGGCAAGGAAAGTCATTGATGAGTTTTATGCGGAGATTACCGCCTTGGTGGCCGGTGAGACGTATGATTGTTTCATTCACCACAGCACAGATCCATTTTCTCAGTTGTTGTCCAGCCACCCCCTCTGTCGGAGTTACCATTACATCGAAGAGGGCTTCACGGCTTTGATCGGCGGCAGATTTGGCCGCCCCAAGGAGCACCCGGTGAAAGAGTTCATTTGGAACATCAAAAGTTGGCTATTCTATCAGGGGCTGATCAACCGATCCCGGCCGTTCTTTGACACAAGTGGACCGAAATATGGGCACGCTTATGCTCTTTCCACAGACGCCTTTAGTGGCTTCCCTGGCCGTGTCCAATTGCCGTTCAATGGGATGACAACGGAGCTGGTGGTTCCGGCAATGGTGAACATCTTCCTCGATTCCCAGTATCTGGTAGGAAATTGCACGGCAGATGACTACGCTCAGTCGTTGATAGCGTGCCTTGCCGGGGTAGTTGAATTCCGGTCGTCGGTTGCCATCAAGTTTCACCCCAATGAGAGGGATAAACAACGCAAGGCGGAAATCATTGCGATGATCGGGTCACTCGATAACGTTTCCAGTGTCGTCGAATTGCCCCAGACCTTTGTCGGCGAGCGGATGAGTTTTAATCCCCAAAGTAAGATAGTGGTCGGCACCACGGCGCTTGGTTATTACTTGGGGGAGCGAGGGTTTGAAACCTACAGTTTCTCTCGGAGAATCGCGGTAAAATCACCGCGGTTCGCTAGGGTGATGGCGCAGATTCCCCAGGGGTTTTGGCGAGTCTGCAAAAGCAGATGATTCAGAGGGGGATCAGGGGTTGTCGGCAACAACCGCTTCGTAGATTGTTTCGAGTTGTTTGCATTGTTTGCGGATGTCAAAGTTCTGACGAACATGGGCGATTCCATTTTTTGCAAACTGAATCGATAGATCCCGGTCTTCCAAACATCTCCGAAGTGCCCAAGCCAACGCTTCTGGATCGGCTTCCGGGACGAGGATGCCAGTTCGCTCATTTAGTACGGCTTCGGGAATGGCAGTATGGAAGGTGCTGACCACCGGGGTTCCAAGCGCCATTGCTTCGAGGTTGACCATTCCCAATCCTTCTGCGTCGCCATTGCGCCCGGTTACGCTTGGCGCGCAGAAGACCGCAGCGTGGCCGACCATCTCTCGGACAACTGGCGGCGCTTGGCTGCCATGGAATGTCACTTGATCACCCAGCGGGCGGGCGAGTTGCTCAAGTTCCTCGCGCAGGCGTCCGTCGCCGATGATGTGCAGGTGCGGATTGCAGCCAATGGCCGCCAAGCGGATCACCGCTTCAATCAGGTAGCAGCAGCCCTTCTTTTCGGTTAGGCGCCCAACAAACACGATGTCCTTTCGTTGGAAATCGCCGATAATTGGCTCGAACGAACCTAAATCAATTCCGATGTAGTGGCGGATGATTTTCGCTTTGGGGCAGCCATGCCGTATTAATTGTTCCCGGATATAGTCAGAAACAGCGATCACTCTTGACGCTTGTTGAAAAAGCTTATGGCGATTCATCTGATAGCGGCTTTGTGGCGTATCGATCATGATGTCAAAACCATGGAACGTTACCACCAATGGAATCCCCAGTGCTTTTGCCAACGGTAAGCCCATTGCTAGAGCGTCGGGGCCGAAGTGCACATGAATCAATGCGGGCTGATGTTTGCGCAGGGCTTCAAGCCATGAGCGTGGAATAGAACCGAAGCGCTTGAATGCGGTGACAGCCAGTGCGCGTCGCCAGCGAGTGACATGTTGCCCCAGAACACATGTGTCTGCACCGTGTAACAAACCAGCTCCGCTGTGTTCTGTGGTAGCTCCCACAAAGACCGGTTTCCAATTTTGTAAATGATTTCCTTGGGCGGCGATGAAGGTCTCCGAATACGGTAGGATCCGCTTGCGAAAGACCAGCACGCAGGGCTTGTGGAGGTTGAGGTCGAGCGGTTGGCTCATGGAATTACAAGCGGGCAAGTTCCTGATCAAACAGCGTGCGTAGGGCTCGCGGATTTTTAAGATCTTGGAGGCTCCATTGGTTTTCCAAGAGTGCGCTCAGATAGCTTTCAGGCTTCGAGATCGCGCGACAGTAATCTGGATCCGCCATGAATTCAGCCAACGAATATGGGAAGAACTGGCTGGGGAATTTGGTGGTTAGGAAATCGCCCAATTGAAAAACCGGGAGCGAGAAGATCAACGCTTCATTGAGTGTGTTGGAGTTGATGGTAATCACACCGAGGCAGTTCGGCGAGCACGCAAGATCGAGAGCGCGGAGTTTGTGGGTGTTACGGACGAACGAATGGTTGTCGCAGAGCGGGACATCGGGTTCATCCGGGCTGCCGACCGGGTGCTGGAGGAAAAGCACCCTCGCCGAAGGGTTGGCCTCCGCAATCCGTTCACTGAGCCGTTGCCGGATTATCTGACTGCCATCTTTCTTGTCGGCCAGGGCGGCGAGGTCCAAACCACTGCGCTTCAGATTCAAGTCACTGGTGACTTGCAGCGCGAACAGGAAAAACGGTTTTGCACACAGGTCGGTAGGCGGATGTAGATTAAAGAATGACTCTTGAAGTGCTCGGAGCCGGAAGTCATAACTCTCTTTAGATAGGCCGGAAATTACCGGAGTATCGTTTTGGCTGAGCAACTTCGCTACGTGATGATGTTGGTTTACACCAGTCGAGGATATCTGATAATGATCCCGCGGGGTCCATCCATGTTCACAGAAAATGGTGATATGGCCCGGTTGTGGATCCCTTTTTTCGGAGAATTGAAATGAGACTTTCGGTAGATTGTCGAAATAGCTCGGAAACTTCCGGATCGTCAAATTGAGAGTTGCGAACAATGAAATCCTCAGCCACACCGACTCTTTGTTGAACATCTCCTCCGTTTGTTTCTCCTTAATCGCTCTGCACAGAAGGATGTTTGGCAATGGCGCGATAAATCCAAAATTTTTCTTTTTCCTGATGAAAAACATGAGGTTAGGTAAGTTGAGGAAAGCAGATTCCTACGGACGGATGGTTCAAATGAAGGCGCATTGGTTTGCAATCTGTGTAAGTCGGTGGGTAGTATGGTAAGTTTGATTGGACCATCCCTGTGACTTTGTTTAGGCTATGGAGCCTTTAACCCAGAGGCAAGTCAGGAATCTCAGGGCGTGAAAATTTTTCAATTGGGGGGTGCGGTGGAAAGGAAGATTTCTTTGGGCAACGGACAGCTAGGAGACAAGTTGGTGATGGAGACACTGCGGTTTTTCAATGTGTCCCGCATAATTTCGAATGACGGCAGGATCACATGTTGGTAGTTCTCGTGAAGCTTGCTGGGCCGTGCGTTGGCGTAAATACTTTTGTCCCCGCCTAGGTCCATACCAATGATTTCAATGTTTGTCGCACCTAGTGCGACCAAAACCTGCAATGCCACGAAGGCGACGGTTGCAGAGGGATAGAATCCTAAATCCACCCGATCCGACCAACCAATCCGCCCCAGTTTGTCATTGTTGTCCGAAATGGCGAAGGGATGACCCGATTGATCATTGAGCATGTGAAGTTGCGCGTGGGACAGTGCGGGAACAGCATACCACTTGTTGACGCGTTCAATGAATGAAACCTGGCGGTTGGCCAGCGCATCCGGGAAATGGGTGTGCAACGCGACAGCAGACCGAAACTCGATCGCCAGCGGGATGCCTGTTGCATCGCGAACATGATGACCACCTGGCTGGCAAAAATCAGGATCGGTTACGACGAGCAAATCCGGTACAATGCCCCGTTCGCGCAAAAAGGTCGCCCCCCCCGTAACGCCAATTACCAGATGCTCGGATTGGCGAAGGTTTTGCCAATCGTATTCCTTGGCGGATGGTCCCGACGTAGCCAAGGCGATCGGGCGGGTTATTTTTCCAAGTAAGTCGCCGACAGGCACGCCAATGGTGACATCATCGCCCTTGTAGCGCATGGTAGCCAAGCCACTGCTATTCCTGGTGAATGAATAGTCGTGATTGAAATGGCGCATGTGCCTCAACGGGCCGTCCCAAATCAGGTGGGATGCTGCCTTTTTGATCAGCTTTGGGAATCCCGCTGTTTTGCGGGCCATGGCTACCTTTTGGCAATAGCTTTTATCTCCCGTGGTTTGCAGGTACTGCTGGATTGTCAGGTCTTTCATGCGAAGTTTCGACGGATAATGTAATGAGAAAGCGGAGTGAAATCACTTAGGAACGCGGTAAGCGTTGAGGAGCAGTGTTTTCTGGCGAACTTCGCCTTCCAGCAGTCTTTTGCTAAAGCGTCCCGGTACGAGAAACTCCTCATGATATCTCTGGACGTTGGCTCGCAACTGAATGATTTTCTCAGGTTGCATTTCGCTTGCCTTGTGAACAGCCCTCCCCAAGGTAGCCTTATCGGTGAACGCGAGGCAGTTCACCCCGTCCTCAAGCGGTTGTGGCAGATAGGCGGCATATTGTAGAATGGGGATACAACCTGCTGCAAGCGCTTCGATGAGATTGTGGCAAAGCGGCATGTCCACTCCTGGACAGGCGAGGAAAAAGTCGGCTTTGGCGAGAGCATCAAGCCAGCGTTCCTGTGGGATTTTGCAATGTTGGGTTTCGCAAAGCACGAAGCGCTGATTGTCCTGGGATGGCAACCATTTGGATGCATCACGAGGACGGTGGGTATCCGCCTCGGGAAACTCCGCGCGGGTCACCGTGAGCATTTCACGTCGAGTGAGCATGGAGTATAGATCGCGCAGGATGTTTTTGTCATACTTTCCCTCTTCAGTGTTGCCGCCGAAGAACAACCGAACTGGCCGTGTGGCATTCAGATCGTAGGCATACGGAAGTTTGATTTTAGTGGTGAGCCACGGATGCACAAACACCGGAAACTCGACTTCGTTTTCCCCTTGGCTTCGGCGTCTTTCATAGCTCACGCGGATCAATCCCAGCGCGTTCGGCGGTGCGGGTGCGGCACCGTCGGTGATGAGAAAATACGGCTGCGTTAATTCATCCAGCGACCGGACAACCCCAAGTCGTTCCGTGAGCAGCGGTGATTTCATCGCACTGGTGCCGAAGGTCGATAG
>JBBRIB010000063.1:0-10790 GCA_038221745.1 Verrucomicrobiales bacterium | reverse complement strand
ATGGTATAACACCAGCGCGGCGATGCCTGATGGCACGGTGTTCACCGTGAGCGGCAGCGGTGGCTCGAATACAGCGGAACTCTGGAACTCCACCACCGGATGGCGGCGTCTCACAGGTGTCACCTGGGCCAGCGTGACCAGTCAACCTGGCTATATCAATATCTGGCATCCCTTTCTCACGTTGGCTCCTAACGGAAATTTGTTTCACTTCGGCCCGACGGATGCGATGAACTGGGTCACCACTGCCAATTCGGGCGGCCTCACCGCCTCGGGTCAGAATGTTCCCGGTAGCCATTACCCCAAGGAAGGTGCATGGGCGATGTACGATGAAGGTCGTATTTTGATCGCGGGCGGCGGTGCAACGGCGACGAACAATCCCAGTGACACGACCACCGGCATCAGCACCAATGTTTCCTATACCGTCAATCTCAACGGCACCACGCCCGTCGTCAGCTCCGCCGCGCCGATGGCGTTCAATCGCCAGTTTGCAAACACGGTGGTCCTGCCAAGCGGTGAGGTCGTTGTGATCGGTGGAAACTCAAGTGGTATAAAATTCAATGATACCGGTTCCATTCTAACCCCTGAGATATGGAATCCGCGCACGAGCGCATGGCGCCAGCTTGCGAACATGGCCATTCCCCGGAACTATCATTCCGTCGCTTTGCTTCTGCCGGACGGGCGTGTCTGGGCCGGCGGCGGTGGCTTGGGCGGTGGCGATCATCAGGACGCGCAAATTTTCACTCCTCCCGCGCTCTTCGCGCCCAACGGCTCTCTGGCAGTGCGCCCGGTGATCACGGAGAGCCCTGCTCAAATTGGGGTTGCCACCACCTTCACCGTGCGTGCCACTCCGGGCCTCGCCAGGTTTTCCTTCATCCGCATGTCTTCCGTTACGCACTCGATAAATACGGACCTTCGTTTCATCAATCTGCCTTTCACGGAATCCACCCCCGGAGTTTATACCGTCGCAGGTAATGATAATTCCAATGTGATGCTGCCTGGCTACTGGATGCTCTTCGGCTTGAATTCCCAAAGTGTGCATTCGGTTTCAAAGATCATTCAGGTAAACCTCAATCCAGCCCTCACCGTTACCAATCCGGGTGAGCAGCAAATTTTCCAAGGGCGGTCATTACAACTTCCCATCTCCATCTCCGCCCTTCCGGGGACCACGGTTTCCTATTCTGCCACCGGACTGCCTGCCGGGCTCTCGATCCATCCCGCCACCGGCCTGATCTCAGGCACACCCACGGCTTCCCCGGGAAACTATTGGAGCACGGTCAGAGCCACGCCCAACATCGGCGGTGTGGTGAGCGTTTCCTTCAATTGGAATGTGCTCCTGCCCAATCTTGGCAGTGGAAAAATCATGCAGGAAACCTGGTTGGGAATCACAGGTTCAACCTTGCTGGATCTCACAAACAATCCAGCCTATCCCGCGAAACCCGGTGAGCGTGATTTCATCCCTACCTTTGAATCTCCCACGGATGAAGGAGATAACCTTGGCCGCAGAATCCGCGGCTACCTCCATCCTGCGGTGACTGGAACGTATCGATTTTGGATTGCTTCAGATGATCAATCCCGGCTTCTGCTCAGTACCGATGCCACTGCGGGAAATGCGGTGCAAATAGCCAATACCCCCGCTTGGAGTGCGCCACGGGAATGGACCAAAACCCCCGCACAAGCTTCAGCCGCCATCACGCTTGTCGCAGGCCGGCGCTACTATATCGAGGCCGTCATGAAAGAGGGCGCGGGTGGTGACAATCTCGCAGTCGGCTGGCGGCCGCCGGGCGCTTCCATCACGGAGGTGATTTCTGGTCAACACCTTTCTCCCTTCAATCCTCAGGACGACATCGTGGCTGCCTGGTATCTGGATGAGAGAACCTGGAATGGAACCAGCGGAGAGGTGAAAGAATCGATTGGGAAAACGACAGGCATCCACGGCACCGCACTCAATGGGGCCGTCACTGCATCCGTCGGTCCTGCGTTGGATGGCAATCCGGGAACGGGTAGATTCGCGAGTTTGAATGGTGCGAACCAAGCGGTGAATGTTCCCTTCCATGCCGTGCTCAATCCAAGCGATTTCACGATCAGCGCCTGGGTCCGCCCGAGTGTCGCCACCTCTTTGAATTGGCGGGCCGTCGCCGTTTCGCGCGAAGCAGCTGGCAGCCAATTCCGTGGCTACGGCCTCTATGCATCGCCCGATGGACGCTGGACATTTCTAACCGGCACAAACTGGACGGCCCTAACCGGACCTGTCCTCACCGCCGGACAGTGGACACATCTATCAGCAAGCTTCCGCACGGTGAGCGTCGCCGGAGCCACACGCACCGGAGTGCGTAGAATTTTTGTAAACGGCATCCAAGTGGCCGAGGACACCGCAACCTATGTTCCAGCCTCCGCTGGATCCTTCATGATCGGTGCTTCGTCAGGCACAGGTGGCCCAAGTGATTTCATGAATGGCCAGATCGACGAAGTTCGTCTCTATCCGGTCCCATTGGGGACTATCGATCTCCAGGAATTGCTCACCTTGCGGCGGGTCCTCAACTCAAGCCCGGTGATTGCTTCACCCGGAAATCTTGCCAATACCCGAGGCTCGGTGATTTCCCGTGCCATTCAGGCGAGTGATCAGGATGGAGATGCGATCACCTATTCCGCAACTGGCTTGCCCGGCGGCCTTTCGATTTCTGCCAACTCAGGCATCATCTCCGGCACGCCCCAGACGGTGGGCGAATTCAACGGGGTGCTGACAGCCACGGATTCCGGTGGCGAATTTTCAAGTGTTTCATTCACATGGTCCATCGTGGAAAACCTAACAGTAACACCCGTCGCCTCGCCGCCCTCCGCTTCTGGCAGCGTGATCAACTTCAATGCCACCAGCAGTGGCGGCAAAAATCCCCGGTTCCGCTGGAACTTTGGTGATGGTTCCGCAGATACGCCATTCTCCATCTCATCCGCGGCAAGTTATACCTATGCCGGGCCGGGCCGTTATCTCGTCACCGTGACTGCCACGGATGATACAGGGCGCACCGTCACCCAAAGTTTCAATCGGGCCGTCCACGCGGCGCTCACGGCAAATCGACCTACGGCGTCCTCCGCCATCTCATACGAACGTCGTCCTTCAGGTGGTGACCGGGTATGGGTGGTCAATCCGGACAATGATAGTGTCACGGTGCTCCAAGCACAATCGGGAGCACGGCTCGCTGAGATTCCCGTCGGCAAATCTCCAAGGTGTGTGGCCGTCGCGCCAAGCGGGCGTATCTGGGTCACGGACGCGGATGCTGCCACGGTCTCAATCATCGATCCAGTGTCCCTTGCCGTGGTGCAAACGCTTGGTTTCCCGCGCGGCTCACGTCCATTTGGCATCGCCTTTTCTCCCACTGGAAATGCGGCTTATATATCCCTCGAAAATTCGGGGAGGCTTCTCAAGTTGGATCCGGTGACGGGAACGGAACTCGCCAATCTGGATGCCGGCCTCAACATCAGGCATCTCTCCATCTCAAGCGATGGCAGCCGCGTCTATCTCAGCCGCTTCATCACCCCGCGCCTAACAGGTGAGGACACCGCGAACATCACCACCGCCAGCCAGGGCGGAGAAGTGCTGGTGATGCGCTCATCAGATCTCACACTCGAAAGAACCCTCATCCTCGCTCACAGCGAAAAACCCGATTCGTCTATTTCCTCCCGCGGAATTCCGAACTATCTGGGGGCCGCCACCATTTCTCCAGATGGTCTGAGCGCTTGGGTTCCCTCCAAGCAGGACAATATCAAACGGGGTAAACTCCGTGATAATCAGGATCTCACCCATGACATGAGCGTCCGTGCGATCGCCTCAAGATTGAATCTCGTCTCGCAGGCTGAAGATATTAATAGCCGTGTCGATATGGACAACGCGGGCATGCCCAGCGCCATCGTTTATGATCCATGGGGGATCTATGCATTCGTCGCCCTTGAGGCGAACCGCGCCGTCGCCGTGATCGATGTCTGGAATCGCGAGGAGATTCTCCGCTTCGAAGTGGGGCGGGCACCCCAAGGTCTGACCATCTCGCCGGATGGCCGCAGATTGTTTGTGCATAATTTCATGGATCGCAGCGTGAGCATTCATGAGGTGGGAAGTTTGATCGATGGAGGGAACTCGATGCCCCCGGCACCCGTGACGACCTCCACCATCGTGAGCGAAAAACTTGCGCCGCAGATTCTAACTGGCAAACAATTTTTCTATGATGCCAAAGACAACCGCCTCGCCTTCCAAGAGTATATCTCATGTGCCTCCTGCCACAATGATGGCGGCCAGGATGGACGGGTGTGGGATTTCACGGGCTTCGGCGAGGGCTTGCGCAATACCATCAACCTGCGTGGCCACGGCGGCACCCGCCAAGGACCGCTGCATTGGAGTGCGAACTTTGATGAAATCCAGGATTTTGAAAATCAAATCCGTAACTTCGCGGGCGGCACCGGCTTGATCACAAGTGGTACACCGCATCCACCGCTCGGCACTCCCAATGCGGGGCGCAGCGCGGATTTGGATGCGCTGGCTGCCTATTTGCAATCTCTCGATCAGGCGGACCCGAGTCCTCACCGACAAAATGATGGCGACCTCACCCCTGCGGCGAAGGCGGGCGAAATGGTTTTCCGCACGATGGACTGTGCGAGCTGCCATGGCGGCTCTGAGTTCACTCACAGCGCGGCAGGAAATTTTCCGAACATCGGAACTCTCAAAGCATCCTCCGGCAAACGACTCGGTGGTAATCTGACAGGTATTGATATCCCGACTCTACGCGGTGTTTGGAGCACCGCACCTTACCTCCACGATGGTTCTGCTGCCACTCTCAGCCAAGCGATCACGGCTCACCAAGGCATCAACCTCGGTCCCACGGATCTGGAAAATCTAGTGGCCTACATCAGAAGCGTGGATGACCTGGCAGTTTCCGCTCCTTTGCCCAAGACTCAATTTGCCGGATGGGCGGAAGTCACCCCGGGAGCCGATGGAAATCCGAGCTCGAATGCCGATGGTGATCTGCTCGCGGACTTGTTAGAATATGCGCTCGATGGTGCGCCTGACAGCGGTGCCTCTCCTGTGGAAAATGCCGTCACTCTCGAAGAACTTTCAGGGGCTTTCTCCTTGCTCGTCCGCCGCCCCGTGGGCCTGAAGGATGTCACCTACGAAGCGATGACCAGCCCGGACCTTGTTTCTTGGACGGCCGCACCTATTACAACCTTGCAGCCCGCGGGAAATGGCATTGAGGTGGCACGTTTTGAAAACTTGCAAAGCCGCCCGGGCCTCACGACGGACAATGGATTTGTCCGTCTGCGGGTGACGCGCGGTGGTCAATCACAGGTGACTCTCCCCTTGGGGTGGCAAGCCGTTTCGCTGGGGAGCAGCTCACGCACGCTGGGGATTCCGTTCCGGCAAACTCCTGTTTTCTCCTCGCGAGTCACAGGCGTTTCTGGAAATCGAATTCTGGTGAACGGCACACCAATCCTCGCTGCCGGATTCCGCGGATTCATCGAAGTCAGCGCAGGAGCGTTCGCCGGTCATCGTTTCGAATTTGCAGCTTCTGCGCCGGGGGAAATCACCATTCTCGCCACCTCGCCACTTAACACTCTAACATCCCTGCCGAATCTAACCAGCGCGCAGATTGTTCTTTGTGCCCATCATACACTCGGTGCGATGTTGCCCAAGAATTTGTTTAAAGGAGCCACCGATCCTGCCGCTGCGGATCAACTCCAGTTTTACGCCAACTCCGGCAGCACCGGACGCTATGAGTTGTTCTATCTTCTGGACGCGCGCCCCAAGGTGGCCACCCACCAATGGCGGGCCTTCCTGCCCGGAGGCGGTGACCAAGGTGGACGGGTGATCGCTCCAGGGGAGGGGATTCTTTTCAAGCGTCCTGCCGCCGCGCCTTCCTCGCGGCTGGTTTTCCGTGGCCAAGTGCGGGCGAATCCATTTGTCCAGCCCCTGCAAGCGGGCTTGAACCTCACGGCATCGCCGTTTCCCCTCGTTGCCAGCCCGGCCTCCATCGGTTTGTTGGATCCACTGTTCGCATTCAAGGCATCCACGAAAGTGGAGGAGGCGGATCAATTCCTGCTCTATCAGAACAATGCTTTCCGGGTCTTTTATCTCCTCGATCACCCGACACTCGCGGACCGTTGGCGCGAGGTGGTGCCGAGCAGTCCAAACCATAATGATTCACTAATATTTAATCCTACCGAAGCTATAGTTTTCAAACGAATAAATGCTTCCCCCGGACACCGTATTCCCCTACGCTGGTCCCCGTAACAATTTGTCCCCAATGATAATCATGAAGATTCCCCCCGCTTCCTGGCTTCCCGTTCTGGCATGGATCGTAGTCACCGGACCTCTCCTTGGTCAAAGTTTGCCCACTCCGGCAGGCGCTCAGATCGTTTGGGCGAGTGATGCATTTGCCACCAATTACCGAGCCGATGGAATCACTACTTTTGAAGAAGCGGCGAGACAGATCCGCTTCGAGCTGGGGACTTTTTCTCCGGGCTTCGAGCCAAGCACCGCCACTCCTGAGCAATGGGTTTCCAACTGGATCGTCCTCCAAGGAACGGATTATGACATGATGGACCAACAGTTCATCCAGACTGCGACTCTCACCACCAACTTCGCACCCTTTGCCGCAGGTGGCCAGGCTTACATCTGGGGCTATACTTCCAAAGATGTAAAACCGGACAGTGAATGGATCATTCTCGGTGCGCCTGCCTGGAAGTGGCCAAGCGTGAATGCGATGGAACCCTCCGTCTTCACGGTGGGCCAGGCGAAACCCGCGGATGCCATCTTTGGCTCGGTGAACCCGTCCAATGGCGGATACCAGATGCAGTTGCAATTCGTCGCCATCCCGGAACCTTCGAGCGCTGTTCTTCTATTAGGCGCTTCATTGGGAATCGTGATGCGGCGTCGTCGTGGGGTCGCGTGAATCTGTTATTCAGAGCACAGGATGCCAATCCGAAGTCAATGGCTTTGCGCCTATTGCGCCGAAGGTTATTACCCAATTTGAAGTCTAAAATCAACAATTGTCGTTCATCCGTCAGTTCCCTTCTTCTTCCGCGCGCCCGAGCAGGTAATTCCTTGTTCATTTTGTGCAGACCGTCGAAAGAAGTATTTAAAGTTGCCGATCCGCTTATCCGAGCTTTTAAGCGGGTGGACCGCCGCCGCCCAGCTCCACTCGTTAGGGCGCGGCCCGGCGGGCACGCCCACTTATCGCCAACGGCGCGAGGAGCAACTGCATGACGAATTCCGCGTGCAAGAATCTCGGGATCCGGGATTGTAAAGGAAACGAGGTTCGTTTAATCCTGTCTGACGTTTTGGTGGTTATAGAGTCCGGCGAAGTCGCGCTTTTCCGTAATCGTCATGCAGGCGTCGAATGGGCGCGGGCAAGCGGGTTTTTCCTTCCTGATGGGTGGCTGCGACCAGAAGACTTACCAGGTGCATCCCGGCCCGGGCGGTTGATATTTTTTTGGGACAAGTGAGCAGACAGGAAACGCCCTAGCTTCCCAGGGGGGCGGCGGCGTTTTTGGATTCAGTGCTGATAGAAGAAAATTGATTGCCCCTTCATTGCCCGTTTTTGGCGGATCGGGCGCGTTTCAGCACGTTTCGCTGACTTGCCACACGGACAAAAAAATTCTAAATCCCTTGTTTATCAAGGATTTGCGACTTGCTTAGATGGAGGCGGAGGAGGGAATCGAACCCTCGAATGACGGTTTTGCAAACCATTGCCTTACCACTTGGCTACTCCGCCATTCTACCGGCGCGGGAGCGAGTGAGTAAGGGAAATGACAGGTGGTGTCAACTCTCGAATCTCAAAAACTTTTCTGTTTTCTTTCTTCAATCAGTAGCTAACGCGGGTGCGGCCACCCCCGGAAAGAACGCGCACCCGGTCGCCTTGATTGAAGCTCTCACGGGGCGAAACTTCCTGGACCACCGCGATGGATCCACCTTGATCCAGTCTAACGGTGATTTCGATTCCGTTACGGGAATTCAATGCCTGCTCGGCGCGGGAACCCATGGCACCGCCGAGAAGTGCACCGCCGACGGCCCCGGCGGTATTCGAGGCGCGGCCCTTGCCGATATTGCTGCCCAACAGACCACCTGCGAGGCCGCCTACCAACGTGCCCCCGGTATTGCCACCCTCGATCTTGATAGGGCGGATGGAAGTGATTCTGCCGGGTTGCACATTTTGTGCCTGGCCCGCTTCGGAACGGGAGACGACATCGCCAGTGAGGCTGTCTTGGGCGCAGGAGGAAAGGAGGATGGTAGAAGCAAGAGTGAGGATGGGAATGAGTTTCATGGTAAAAGACGTTTGGCTTACGCCTCAAAATACCCATCAACCCTCTATGGGCAAGCAATATCTTTGGGGTCGGCAGTGTCACGTTTTATCAATTTCATTGAGTTTTCTTTGAAGTTTTCTATCTCGATTCACTATCCCAACTTGCCGACTCACGGAGCCAGGGTGCCCCATTTGCAGCCGATTCGCAATTCATTCTGTGCCGACGATGGTATGGTGTCGAATGAATGCTGCCACCAGTGCCTTACCCTCATCTCCCTTTCGCAATGCTGCTAGTTCCTTGGCACTCGCAGGCAGTCCGAATCTCGGCCCATGTTCTTTGGATAGCTGTTCGGCATCTTTTTCCCCGTGATCTTTCTCAGGTTTGGGTACACTCCGCCGCACTCGTTGTTTAACCGTCTTCGCCTTGTCGATCAGCGATAAGAGTTGATCACGGAAAGTTTGCTCGCCCAGATACCAACCTTGCCGCAAGGCCGCTTGGGCATCTTCGCCGATCTTACCACCATCGTTAGCGGCACGCCCCTCCAGCCATGCCAGATACGCCCTCCGCCCTCTGCCATCCTCCGCTAGCTCGAGGGACTTTAGCAATCGCTGCATTTCCAGCCACACCGGACCCTCGCCTGCCGCATATGAAAGCAGGCTACTCCAGCGGTAATCCACCAGTTTTCCCACCTCTCCCCTCTCCAACCTTGCCCTCGCTGGATTGAGATGGATGATGACTGCCACGATCCGAAAATAATGCTGATCCGCATCGCTACCATTTACTGGCACGGATTTATAACGCCCTTGAAACACATGCCCCCTTCTACGCCGGGCCCGATTCCAACCTTGGCTAAATGTCCCTTACAACCACTTCATTCCTGCCACCAAATTCGGTTGCCAGCCATTCGTTGCCGACACTGGTGTGCGCTTTGACCACTGAGGCCAATGCCACCTTCCGGGGATCTCCTTTGCGGCCCGGGCTTAAGCAGCCAGCCTCATCCACCAAGTCGAATTGCTTCAAGCCTTTCACCATGATCTTCTCCGCTTCAAGCTCGCCGTGATGCCTGATCGGCGCTGCCGCGTGGCTTCCCTTTTTCACCAAGATCTTGGAACCCTTCTTCACGAGATCCAACAAACGATCCCGAAACGCCTCGTCTCCCAGATACCAACCTCTTCGCAGCGCTGCCATCGACGCTTCGGAAAGATTTCCTCCATCGTTCGCCGCCCGTTTTTCCAAGTATTCCAGGTATGCCCGCCGTCCCCCGTCCGTTTTGTGCGAGATCAAAGGCTCCGAGCACCCGCTCGCACACCAGCCATGTCGGCCCTTTGCCGCGTCGATAGGCAGTTGTTCTTTGTAAGACCCTTTCATTCTCTATTCCAGGCCGGTTTATCCCGGCGCTACCCATCTGCCATCGTTCTTCACGTTCCCCTCTATCGTAGGTGAGAGTAGCCTTCGCAATGATGATTGATTAAGCTATTATGATCTATTTTGGATGCCTTATTCGTCAGTTCTGATTGGATTGTTGTTTGATTGCAAAATCCCAACACGTAGTTCATTCAGAGAATCATCATTAATTTTAAATAGCGGTGACTTTAAGTTGCGCTTGAACTCGAAACTCTCGCCCTCGGCGTAGATCTGAAGTGTCTCTTCAGAACTAAAAGAGATAAACTTAGCTTCGCGGAATTTAATTCCTTGATTTTTTTCGTCTGTATCGTTCAGACACAAGAACCGAAATTTCTCAGCTTGAATGTATGTAATAAATCCTTTCCACGAATTCAAATTTACTCCACTATGGGGGGTTATCAATTCACAAGACTGATCTAAATTGATCTTTAGATGCACCGCATCGCTTAATTCTTCATCACCATTCCATTTGAATTTAAAGCCAAAAGCTTTATTAAATAATTCGGAATCTGGTATATTTGTGGCTGTCCAAATCCCAGCAATAAATTTAATTTGACATTTAACTAGTTGGATAACTTCAAAATTACTCATACTTTTATCTCCGAAAGCATCTCTGTATCTACCTCTTGGAGGACCTCCAATGGAGCCTCCAATCCCGTATGAACGACTCAAAATCATTTGCCCACGGATTAGTTCAATATAGTATAGGTAATCACCCCCAAATCCAGGATATTGACCATGAATAGCCAAAGCCCAAAAACCACTCCATTTGGGACCGACTTCATCAACCATCAATGAAATTTCCATGTTTCGAAAATCTACCCTGTGATTGTTGAGCAGAGCCTCTTCTCCCAACTCGATAAAAATATTTTTGTAATTTTTCTCCCAATTATCCAGTATCCATTGCAAGCCTTCTTGTCGTTGAGGTGTTAATTCGACTTTTGGTTGCGCAATAAATTTATGCCTCTTCCGCCAAAACTGTGGGTGGAATCCATTGCCTGAGCGCCGCGAAGCGGCGGGAACCTCTTGAAAGTTGTCCACAACAGGCCGCTTCGAGAATGGGCCATTAACTCGTCGGAGAAGCGGACTGTTGTGGGCAACTT
>JBBRIB010000062.1:0-10833 GCA_038221745.1 Verrucomicrobiales bacterium | reverse complement strand
AAAGTCCCTCTCATCATGTGCTGGCACTGCCATGATCGCGCCGGTGCCGTAGCCCATCATCACATAGTCCGCGATCCACACGGGGATTTGGACATTGTTGACCGGATTGACGGCGAACGCGCCGGTGAAGACACCGGACTTGTCTTTGTTCAGCTCGCCGCGATCCATATCAGACTTCGAGGAGCAGGCTTTTTGATAGGCCTCGACTGCGGCTTTATTCTCAGCAGTCGTGATTTCCGAGACCAGCGGATGCTCGGGGGCGATGACCATGTAGGTCGCGCCGAAGAGGGTGTCCGGACGGGTGGTGAAGACTTCAATTTCAAAGTTGAGATCTGAAATTTCAAATCTAACAGAAGCTCCGTCCGAGCGGCCGATCCAGTTCTTCTGCAAGAGCTTGATGCCTTCCGGCCAATCAAGCGTGTCGAGTTCATCGATCAAGCGCTGGGCATACTTCGTGATTCGCAGCATCCATTGACGCAGCGGCCGGCGCTCGACGGTGTGGCCTTTGGATTTCCACTCCTCGACTTCCTCGTTCGCCAGCACGGTGCCAAGGTCCGGCGACCACCAGACGGGGGTGTTCGCAACGTAGGCGAAGCGCACGTCATCGATTTGTTCGCGGGTCCAGCCCTTCGATTCGAGTTCGGAAATGGGTTTTGCTTTGCCTGCCTCCTCGTCGTAATAGGAATTGTAAAGTTGGAGGAAAATCCATTGCGTCCAGCGCACGTATTCGGGATCGGTGGTGGCGATTTCGCGGTCCCAATCGTAGCCGAAGCCCAGCGATTTCAACTGCCGCCGGAAGTTCTCGATATTTGACGCAGTGGTGATGGCCGGGTGTTGGCCGGTCTTGATCGCGTATTGCTCCGCAGGCAGGCCGAATGAATCGTAACCCATTGGGTGTAAGACATTAAAGCCCTTCATCCGCTTGTAGCGGCCGATGATATCCGTGGCGGTGTAGCCCTCCGGATGCCCCACGTGGAGACCTGCGCCGCTGGGGTAGGGGAACATATCGAGCACGTAGTATTTCGGCTTCGCGGCATCGAAGTCCGCATCGCCCGGGCCGGGGGTACGGAAGGTTTTTTCAGCCTCCCAACGGGCTTGCCATTGGGGTTCGAAATCGCGGAAAGGAAATGGTTTACGGGCGTCGGACATGGTCGGGAAAAGGGGCGGACTGTGCAACCCGAAGGAGGATTTGGAAAGAAAAACCCTGACGAGCCGATCCATCGCTCGTGGGACGGAGTCGGCTTCATCTCCAGTTCGCTCATAAATTCAAGTTTGATGAGCGTGGGCATCTTGCCCACGAGTTTCAACCAGCATCTTGACTCGTCGGCGAGACGCCAACGCTCCTTGGGGGAATTTAATCATTCTGGGCGTGCGCAATCTTATTCCTGCTCCATGATCCTGCCGTGCAGGAAATGCGGGAAATCGCCGAGCGGATTTTGTTTGCGGAGACGCTTGAGGAGAAACTGTGTCTCGGTCCGAAGAGCTGCGCCGATGATTCTCCCGGCCCTGCGATCGCGCTGCCAGATGCTCCGGGCCGGCCTCAGGAACTGCGCGTGCGGGGTGACGGGGTGCGGGTGGAGTTCCCCGGCATCCATAAGTTGGACGATGATCGGGAGCGCGGCGTCATGCTGCATTTCCTGGCGAATCATGAACTGCTCGCTGCCGAACTGATGGCCTTGGTGCTGCTGCGTTTTCCCGATGCGCCGAAGGAATACCGCGCTGGGGTTTACGAGGCGATCCGCGAGGAGCAGGCGCATGCGCTGATGTATGTGAGGCGGATGAAGGAATGTGGCATCGCGTTTGGTGAGCTGCCGGTGAACGATTATTTTTGGAAACTGGTGGCCCCGATGACCACGCCGTTGGATTTCGTCACCCGCCTGAATCTCACATTCGAGCAGGCGAATCTGGATTTTTCAAAACACTACGCCACGCTTTTCCGCCAAGTGGGAGATACGGCCACGGCGGCGGTGTTGGAGAAAATCCACTTCGATGAGATCGGCCACGTCGGCCATGGTTTGAAATGGTTCCGCCGTTGGAAGGAACGTGGCGAGAGTGATTGGGAAGGCTATCGGCGTTGTCTCTCGTTCCCGC
Organism: Verrucomicrobiales bacterium; assembly: GCA_038221745.1. Lineage (GTDB taxonomy): Bacteria > Verrucomicrobiota > Verrucomicrobiia > Verrucomicrobiales > Akkermansiaceae > Luteolibacter. The sequence goes on along the minus strand of JBBRIB010000062.1, from coordinate 8,742 downwards.
TCACGCCCGCGAGAGCCAAGGGCCTCGCTCCATTCGACACCGGGAGCCGTCGCCTTGCCGGGCTGGACGAGGATTTCATCCGCCATCTGGAGGTTTGCGAACACTCGCGCGGACGCACGCCCGTGGTCCATTGGTTCAACCCGAATGCCGAGAGCCACGCCCGCGCCGCGATGATCGGGAAGCCTTGGCAGCCGGACAAATCCGCGCTCGCCCTCGAACACGATCTCGAAGCACTCCTGCTAGGCTGCTGCCGCCGCGATGATGCCGTGCTCATGCGCCGCCCGCCTTCCATCGCTCACCTCACGAGCCTGAAAAATGCGGGCTACGAACTTCCCGAGATTTTATCAATCGGCACACCCGCTGGCCGCAAGCTCGGTGGCTTGCGGCCTTGGGCATGGTCGCCCGATGCGGTGGAAAAACTTCGTCCTTATGCGGATGATGTTTCGCCAAACATGGAGCAGCGCTGGCGTGAAGCGCTGCCGCCGGAATGGTTCTCAAAGGAAATCGGCCTGCGTCTGGAACGGGCGCTCGGCCCCATTCCCGAAACCGGGGTGCTCGTGCGCGAGGTGGAGTCCGCCCTGGCAGAAATCACCCGCCTCCTCGTTTCCGGCCAAGCTCTCCTCAAAGCACCGATGTCCTACGCAGGCCGCGGCCACCTGCGCGTGAACGCCGCCAGCGATCCCGCTAAAACCCGTGGCTGGATCGAGAACACGCTCGCGGGTCATGGTGGCATCGTCATCGAGCCATGGCTGGATCGCGTGTTGGATTTTTCCGCGCTCTATGAAATGAAAGCGGGTGGCGAAGTTTCACTCATCGGCCTCACGCGCTTGGAGAACGATGCCGCCGGGCGTTTTCTCGGCATCCGGGTCAGTCCGAAATGGGGCACGCTGTTGGAGCCGGAAGCCGCGCTCTTTCTTTTCCGCGAGGCCCGCGCGATGGAGATCTACCAAGAGCAAATCCCGCCGCTGTTAGGGAAATTGCTTCCTGGCTACATCGGCCCGCTGGGTGTGGATGCCATGCTCCATCGCAGGGTGGATGGCTCGCTCGCTCTCAAGCCTGTGGTGGAAATGAACGTGCGCCTGACCATGGGCCGCATCGCATGGGAATGGATGAAACGCCGCCCCGGCAGCAGCGGTGGGCGCCTGCGCCTGCTCCGCCGTCAGGCACTCTCGGATGCAGAGCTCGCCACCCTCACCAACGGCCCCGGCATTTTCCTCAATGATCCCGACAGCGCCACCCTGTTCCTCGCACATTGGCAGGTGGCGTGAGAATGATGGTTTAAATCGATAAACTGCGAAAATTATAACATCACGATTTTCTTGCGGAGCGCATTGGGATACATAGCGACGAGATATATTAAGGTGCGAGCGACTCCGCTAGGGCGCGAGGTTTTTTGCCACCTGATTCCCGAAGGAGCTTTCGAGAGCGGTGAAGACTCATGAAATGCACACTCGGAGTTTATAAGATTTGGATTTGCCAGTAGATAAGGTAAAGAGAGTCAATGATTCTCTCCTGCCGTTGCGTGATGCTTTTCATCGTTCTATCCTTGGGGCTGCTTCCCGGCCGATCCATGGGCCAATCTCCGCCCCTCGCGACTGACCGTGCCCGCGTGAGCGTCGCCAGTATTCCCGATGTTTACGGTGGCCCCGATCTCAAGGTTTTGCGCAGCGATGCCAACACCCCGTTGCGTGCCGGAACCGCATGGATCTGGGAAAAAGACCGCCAGGAAGAACCCGGATCGTATTACGCCTCCCTGCGCTCGAAGGGGCTGAACTCCGTGCGGATGATTCTCTTCGATGCATGGGAAGTGGAGGCCTACCTACCCTCCGCCGCGTTTACGCCCACGGATTGGAATGACCCTGCCTATCGGACCCGGCATTTGGCCCGCATGGAGCGTTCGGTCAATTACGCCTCCGCCAATGGCCTTTACGTTGTCATCAATGCCCACAACAAAATCCCCAACTACGACGAGACCTATTGCAACGCGCTCTGGACCCATGTGGCCCCCTATTTCGCCAACCGCACACACGTCCTCTACGAAGCCTCTAACGAACCGTTTTCCGGCATCGGTAACAACGGCAGCATGACCGAAAACGCCTCGGACAACGCGGCTGACAACCTGCGGATTCAAGCTCTCAAGCGCACCTTCAACATCATTCGCAGCGGTGCGCCCGACACCCACGTCATGATCCTCACCCCTCCCGGCATCAACGATTACGCCACCGGGACCGGCCTTGGAAACCTAGCCGCCAGTTTCGCTTCACTCCCCGGCACGGTGGACTGGACCAAAACCTCGGTCGCCTATCACCTCTACAACAACGATTCCGCTTTCGGCGCTGCCACGAATGCCGCGAACTTGCGCAACCTTCATTCCCGCTACCCGGCATGGCCTTCGGAAAACAACTTCCCGGCGGCGGTGTCCGATGCCGAACTCGGGATTTCCGACTCGTTCCGATCCGCGCAATTCGACAACGACATTTATGTAAATCAAACCTGCGAGCGACTCGGCCTCGGCTGGAGCATGTGGAACATCAACGGACAGGTTGAACTCGACCGCAACTGGCCCATCATGATGGCCGATGCCAACGCCAAAGGCTGGAATTGGAATGCGGATGTCATCCCAACGACCGCCCCCGTCTTCACCTCTCCTGTGACCGCCGTTTTCTCGCAAAACATCGCCGCTTCTTTTCAAATCACCGCGACCGGAGGCACGATCACCTATGCAGCCAGCAGCCTGCCCGCCGGACTCGTCCTGAACTCTGCGAGCGGGCAGATCAGCGGCACCACGAGCCTTGCCGGCGAGTTTACGGCTACCATTTCAGCCACCAATTCCGTGGGCACCACCATCAGCAATCTGACCCTCACCATCCGCCCTACCCAGGATACCGCGCTTTATGCGGAGGCATTTGGTGCGGGAAACACCGCAGGCTGGTTTTCCTATTCGGGCAGCAGCGCGGGCATCTCGGATAGCCTCGCCAATGAATCCACAGGCACCACCGATGGGCGCGCGCTCACACTCACGATCACCGCACCGAACACCGGTGGATACGCCGGGGCGGGTATCGGGATCACGGGAAATCCGCCTTTCACCAGTGCCCAAGCCAGCCGCCTGTTCGTCCGGGGTCGGCTGAGGGTCACCACGCCCGGAGTCACGAATCTGTCGCTGCTTCTCAAAACGGCGAATGGCCAGGATTTCAGTTTGCCGCTGACTCCACCGAACGACGTGTGGAGCGATTTCTCGATGCCGCTCTCCAGCTTTACCCCTAACAATTTCGACTTCGGCTCCTCAAGCTGGGAGATCCTGCTTGTCCCTAACACCAGTCTTTGGGGCACGGGCAGCAGTATCCTGCGCCTTGATTATTTGGAAATCCTGCGCCGCGACGACATCACCGATCCGCTTCTTGCTTGGAGAAAAATCCATTTCGGAACCACCGCCAACACCGGGAGTGCCGCCAACACCTTTGATTTTGATCAGGATGGACTCGTCAACCTGATCGAATACGCCTTCGCCCTCAATCCGACCACAAACAGCGCCGGACAAGTCCCCCAGGCCGAGCGCAGCGGGGGAAATCTCTTTTATCAGTTCACCCCACCCGCCGGACTCGGCGGCATCAACTACGGTGCGGAATGGAGTGAAAATCTAACGGACTGGCAATCGATGAGCAATACCGGCACGGCTCCCCAGCATCGCTACAGCGTTCCTGCACCCGGCGAAACGAAACGTTTCCTCCGCCTTAAAGTCACCGGCGAGTGAGGCATCTTGAGATCGGGTGCAGGGCAGATGTTACACAACCCATCACTGGAACTGAAATGGTCTCCTACGGGCGGGGTGAGCGATGAACTGTTATACTGATACAGGTTTTCTTGTTTCATTACACAGTGCGGATGCAATCTCTGCGCCAGCAAAGATTTGGATGAAGAGCCATGGCATGCCAATGATCTGGACCTCGCTGCATGAGTTGCAATTCCGCAACGCGATCCTCGCGCAGATGCAGCGTGAGGAAAGATCCCTTCATTCAGGATCCACCTTCTTTTCCGGCACCACGAGTGTCATCCCTTTGAGCAGGCGGCAGAAGGGTTTCTTGGCTAAAACAGACTGGGTGCCCACGCCTTTCACGCTGCCCGTGGTGGCCTTGTACTCCACCTCATAGCGATCCAAGCGGACGATGCGGATGAACTGCTCGCCCTTCTGATAGACCTGATCTTGAAAAAGTCGCATGCGGCACGCTGGACCCATATTCCAGCGATGGCAAGCTTGCCGGGTAAGACTGAAACCGCAGGGTAGCGCCGCAAGGAGGGGCGAAACATGTTCGCCCATGCCCATGCGCTGACCTTGAGATGAGCGAACGCACGCTTCATTGGCCATTCATGGACATCGGCGGACACGTTCCGCCGCTCCTTGGTGAGTTCCACCCGAGCCTGCACGCCAAGCTGGGCCAGACATCTGGATGGACGCGATGGGAAATTCAAGCCAGCTTGGTGCGGCGTTATCGCTCTCTCAAAGTGGATCATCCATTCCGAAAAATTTCCCTGTCTGATTATTTCTCCGGCAAGCAGGCGGTGCTTGCGACCATGCATGGTAAGGAACAGGTGATCGCACCGTTGTTGGAGAAAATCGGGCTGCAAGTGGTTGTTTCAAAACGTATCAATACGGACCTTTTCGGCACTTTTTCCGGCGAGGTCGAGCGGCCGGCACCGCAGTTGGAAACACTGCGGCTGAAAGCGGGAAAATGCTTGGAAATTCACCCGGAGCATCCTCTCGCCCTCGCCAGTGAAGGGGCATTCAACAGCCATCCGGCCAGTCCGTTCACCGTGATGCATACCGAGCTGGTGATGCTGAAGGACAGGTCCAGCGGCCTGGAGGTGATCGGCTCCCATGTGACCCTGGATTTTAAAGTCCGGCGCAAAGTGATTACGCGGCTGGAGGAGCTGGATGAATTTCTCAATGAGGTATCCTATCCAGAGTATGGTGTGATTTTAAAATCCCAGGCCGAAGGAAAGCGGCGGGTAGCCAAGGATTTTCAAACGCGGGATGAAGTGTTCAGAGCATTTGAAACTCAGCATACCGAGACAGGCGAGGTGACCGTGGAGAGCGATCTTCGTGCGCATCGCAACCCACGGCGGATGAAAATCATCGGCGAGGCGACAAGGGACTTGATCGAAAAATTGGAATCACGATGTCCTGATTGTCAATTTCCCGGGTTCTCGGTGACGGTGGTGGCCCGTGGCCTGCCCTGTGAAGAATGCGGTGCGCCCACCCGTGGGGTTTTAAAAGAAATTCTAACATGCGCCTGTTGCGGTGGCACCGAGGAAAGATTCTTCCCCCAAGGCAAGGAACGAGCGCCGGCGGGGACTTGTGACCACTGCAATCCTTGAACATCAATCTTCCCGCCCCCGAAAAAATTGTGAGCGCTCCACCGCTTTCCGGTTTATGAACTGGCGCGGGTCTGTTTCTCAAAACCAATCACCATGCTTTTTTTCCAACAACTTCGCGGTGAGCTCCGCAAACTCTTCGCGAGGCCCCGGACGTGGATGGGCTATGGCGCATTCCTCACGATGGAAGCCGTCATCCTCATCGTTTATAAAATGGAACGCAGCCAAAGCTTCATGCGCGGGATGCTGGAGCGCAATGGCTTGGAATTCGGAACCTATTACAGCTCGTTGACCATCACCTTCACGATCATGCTGTTGAGCATGTTTTTGTTAGGGTCCATCTATTTCGCCCTCGTCGCCGGGGATATTGTGGCCAAAGAGAATGAGGATGGAAATTTGAGATTGGTGTTTGCCCGCCCGATCAGCCGCCTACGCTTGTTGTTGGTCAAATATACTTCCGTGGCGCTGTTTACATTTACCTTTGTATTTTTCGTCGGCATCTCCGGCTATGTGATGGCCGTGGCGGCGGTGGGCTGGGAGGGTGGCTTGTTTGTCATGGAGCCGAAGATGAAAGTCTTCGCAGCCTACCCAGAGTGGTGGGAAGGGGCCCGCCGCCTGGCCCTATCCGCTGCCGGAATCGGTATCAGCATGATCACGCTTTCATCAATCGCCTTCATGTTTTCCTGCTTCAAGATCAAGCCGGCGGCCGCCACCATCATCACGCTTACAGTGTTGTTTGTGGATATGATTTTGCAGGGGTTCCCGTTTTTCAAACCCTATGAAAGTTTTTTCGTCACGTGGCGGATGAGTGCCTGGGTGTTTCTGATGGAGCAACACATCTCATGGCCGAAAATCATCGAGTCCTACGCGTTTCTCGCGGGACTCAATGTCTCCTTGTTCACCATCGGCTGGCTTTCTTTCCAGACGCGAGACTTCAAAACGTAGAGTTTGGGTAGGGTAATACCCCATATAAACGATTTTTCAAGAGGACTACTCTTATCTCCTAGCTTAAGGATCCCTATGAAAACAAGTCATGAAATCTCGGTAAATGAATGGAATCAAGTGCAGTCTCATCAAGATACCCTGCCCGAAACGTGGGGGCACTCCTCAACGGAACTGGATAGCAGCTTCGGTGTGCTGCATACGCCCGAGGCGGTGCCATCCGCCAAAGGCCGCATGACAGATCGTGCATCGAGGATTTTACAAATCGGCCAGAAGCTTGAGCCTTGACCGCGATGCATATGCCCTTGACAAGGCTTCTTAAATCAAAACCGGCTAAAACGGCGGGCAGGAATAAGGCGGAGAGGGTAGGGCATCCTCTCGGGAATTACCAACAGCCATGGCAAGAACACAAACCCAAAAACTATGTGATTACGTAATATCAGGATGCCCGATTTCAGGTAGTCTATTGGTAGCTTTGCCCATCGCGATAAAATCATTTAAAACTTCTTTACCAACTCATTTACCACCGCAAGCGAGGTTCATCTCGTGGCTCCCGTTTCTGGGATCTTTAATTTTTCCACAATCAATAACGCTATTGTTTCGCCACTCGCCGTGCCCGAGCCAAGCTCATTCGCCCTTCTTGCCGCTGGTGCGGCAATGCTACTGGGCCACCGGAGAAGTGCTGCTTGCTATTTGGGAGCTGAAAACATCTGCTCCGCATCCAGCCAATCTCCGTGGGAATCCCCGGGAAGGCCGTTTTCCACGCGACGGCGGTAGTTCAAATAGGCGGCGCGAGCAATGGTATCGAGCGAGACCTTGGCAGCCAGACCGGCCTTTTTGGACTCAGGCGTCTTGGCAATGGTTTTCTTTGCGGCCGTCTTTTTAGAGTAAATCTTTTTACCAATGGTCGGTTTCGCAGGAGCTGTTTTTGCCCCCTTCACAGCTTTTTTAGAAGGCGCTAGAGGCTTCTCGGAAGCGGCCTCCGGCGATTTTTTTGCAGTCTTTTTTGCAGGCATGGTATTGAAAGTGTCGAGTTGGAATGAGCACTTGAGGTGCCAACGGAGGTTTAATCTGAATTTCTGGTGATTGCCAGCCAAGAAGAAAGACGTATAATCCTGCCGTGGGAGACAATTATTCATGGGGTGAAACCCGCAGCAGCGGCGCCTATCGCCTGCCCGGCCCGGAACATCTGGGCTGGTGGGCGGCGGTGGCCATGCTGGTTTCCATCCTGCTGCATGTGGTGGTCTTTTTCATGCTGGATAACCTTAAAATCGCCTTCCACTTCGAGAAAGCCAAGGAACTCAGCACCCAGCCTATCAATACCCAGCAGGTCGAAATCCGCCCGATGGCGGACGACATCGCGCCCCCGCCCGAGGACATCGTCGTGCCGCCCAACGATGCGGCCTCGTTGATGGAGGAAATCGATCTCTTGGCCGTGCTGCCCAAGGATCAGGAAATCGATATCAGACCCGATGCCCTCAACGCGGAATACGCCCTCCAGATGCAAAAGCCCGCCATGGAGGGCGATCCGCAGGCCATCGCCTTCGAAGCGGCTGCTGGCATGGAAGTGGATGGGGATTTACCGGAATTCGGCAGTGAACCCGCGACGATCCGCCCGGCAGAAGTCGGCCAGATCACCGTGGATCCGGGGTCCGCACAAGTGGACGATGACTTGAACCTCGGAAAATTCACCGACGATCTCATCAAACGCGGCGCCGGCGGCCAAGTGGAAAAGGGGGTGTTGGACGGAATCACTTCGCTCGATCAATTGCTCGATCTTCCACCGAACATTCTTCTCGGCAAAAAAACCATGCTGCCCAGCGATTTGTTGTTTGAGTTCAACAGCTCGGAACTCCGCGAAAGCGCAAAAGTAGGGATGATGAAATTAGGCCTGTTGATGGATAAGAATCCGAATCTTTACTGTTGGATCGAAGGGCATACGGATTTGGTCGGCGGAGATGAATTCAATCTGGAGCTATCCATCCAGCGCGCCCAATCCGTGAAAGACTATCTGGTGGAATCGATGCGGATGGATTCCTCGCGAATCATCACCCGCGGCTTCGGCCGTTACGAACCTCTGGTCATTCAAGGGGATAGCGCCGCCCAAGCTGCGAACCGCCGGGTGGAAATCCGGATGCGCAAAAGCCCGCCTGACAACGAGCAATTGAAAATCACGCCGAAGAAGGCCGCCGTCGTCGTGGAAGAGGTGAGCGTGCGGAAAGCGCCCGTCGTCATCGAAGAGCCACCGATGGCAGAACCGCCCGCACCGCCGCCGCCACCCAAGGCAGTGCTGGTGAAACCCAAGCGTGCCCTCCCCGTGCAGGAGGAACCCGCCCCACCACGCGCCGCGCCGGTTGAGGAAGAGCCGCAGATGATAGAGCCTTTGCCAGAAATACCCAAAGCCGCACCGGTGGAAACCGAGCCTGA
>JBBRIB010000061.1:0-10901 GCA_038221745.1 Verrucomicrobiales bacterium | reverse complement strand
GCTGCTAGGCGACGTTCCCGCCGCCGGAGCCATCCTCGACCGCCTGTTGCACCGTGCCGAGGTCATCGCCATCCACGGCCGCAGCCACCGCCTGGCCCAAGGCATCACGGATCAGGCAGCAGCAGCTGTCACCCCGCAGGTCGGCAAGGACAAACGGCGCAACCCGGAGGCCCCCGGCGCATGATCCCTCCGGTGCGCGGTCAGGCAATACACTGCCCCATACCGCGACCATGGGGGCCAGCCCCCAAACCCCCGGAGTTTTACGCATTGGGCCAATGGGCCGTCACTGATGCCGCTTGGTGCCGCTTGGTGCCGTGGCGCGGAAAACACCGCACCACGACACGAGGCATGGCCCCTTTGGCACCGCCCGCCGCTCCGGTTGCCCTCCGGCAGAGCCGTATCCTGCGGTCGGCACACCATGCTTCATGACGACTCATCCAACGCCAGCAATTTCCGCAACGGGTTGCGCCTGTGAAAAAATCCCCACGCTCAAAAAAACCGCCACAACAGCCAATTAGCTCCTTGCCAAACACCCCTCCCTCCATCAGAAAACCCCCATCCGAAGTGGTGCACTTTGAAGTGATCACAGGTGGTGCATTTTGAGGTGATCGGTGACAGCTTCTCGGCGCTTGATCAAAACCCTTAAACTTTCTAAGAAAATGAAAATACAACTCCCATTGCTGCTGGTGGCTATCGTTTTGATCGCCAGGTCTAATGCTGCGATCACATTTCACGAGGCGGTATTGATTCGCTCTGCTGTATTAGATTTCATCGATCTTGATGGCGACGCTGTTTCAGATGTTTCTGTGAGCTTCCCATTTGATATCTTAGGTCCCGAGGGACCGTATCGTATTACGCCCTTAGGTTCTAGTTCAATTGCGACGGCGTCAGGTGGTATTGCGGAGTCCTTCTCTATTGGCGATCAATTGGACCTATCGAAACTTAGCTTCGTCGATCCGAATGGTTCGGTATCAGCTGGTGGTTTCATATACAGTCCTCTAGGGCATTATTTTGGTGAGGGTTGGGGCGTTTCGAGCGATTTGGATTGCAACCCAATTTTGCCCCCCGACCACCTTGTTGATCTTTTTGTCGTAAGTCTGAACTCAGGGGTCGCCTGGGTTGATTTTATTCCTCCCGCAAATGCATTCGACTTCACGCGAGTTGTTAGGTGGGGCTTTCAAACTTCGAGTTCTCCTTTCATCATTGAAGCAGTGCCTGAACCCTCTGTGATGCTTACCACTGTCGCAATTACAAGCATCGGATACGCTCTTAAACGAAGGCGGAAGCAAATATCTTCATCCACAAATTACAAATCAGTTCACAGATAATCACAAAAATTCACCTACTCTCTATCAATCATCACTCCGCAGCACCGAGTATCCCGCTGCGTATTTTCACAGGTATTGTATAAACCCACGCGCCAACCAATGGCATTGGCCGTGCCAACCCAGGACAATCTTGACCTGAAATTGAACCCTACAAGCCAAACCAATAGCGTTGGACATGCCAACCAATTTACGATTCGAAGCAGGAACAGCTTCTCGGCGGTCGAACTGCCTTGGACTAACGAAAAATCAAGACTCTCAAGTTTGGCTTGGCACACCACCCAATTTCCCTTTGCTCGTTTCCTCACTTTGTCATTTAACGGAAAAAGTTCGCCTACATCTTACTAAATACTCCAACGCCATGCCCACCTCCGAGCGCTGTCCCGGTTGACCGAGGGAAATCCAAGTGCAATGCCACGGCAGATTTCCGATGAGAATTCGGCAAGGAATGCGACACGCTCCTGCGATGTAGCCACAAATTCAAAATGTTTTGTTTTTCCTGCAAGAAAACTTTAAAATTAATCTTGGTTTGCGTCCCAAAGAAAAGCTCTTGCCTCTGCTTGGAAACTCTTGCCGCCCCTGCCCGGCTCCCTTACATCTGCCGCCCGCATGACCCATCTTGAAGCCATTGCCCGGGAGACCGGCATCTCACTTTCCTCCGTCTCCACCACCGCAAAACTCCTCGCGGAAGGTGGCACCGTGCCTTTCATTTCCCGCTACCGCAAGGAGCAAACCGGTTCGCTCGATGAGGTCCAGATCACGACGATTCGGGACCGGATGCTGCAGTTGGCGGAGCTGGATACGCGGCGCATCGCGGTTTTGAAGTCGCTGGAAGAACGCTCGCTTCTCACTCCAGAGCTGAAAAAGAAACTGGAAGCCGCCCTCACCCTCAACGCCGTGGAGGATATTTTCGCCCCGTTCCGGCCAAAACGCCAAACCCGTGCGACCAAGGCCATCGAGCGCGGCCTCACACCGCTGGCTGACTTCATTTTCGAAAACCAATCCGCCGATCCCGAGGAAGAGGCCGCCAAGTTCCTCAACCCGGAAATGGAAGTGCCCACCACCGTGGAGGCGCTTGCGGGGGCGCGCGACATCATCGCCGAGCGCGTGGCCGATGATGCCCCGTTGCGCGGACTTGTCCGGAAAATCTACGAGGAGGAAGCCACCGTTTCCTCCAAGATCATGTATGGCAAAGACGAGGAAGCGGATGCGCAGAAATTCCGCGATTACTTCGGGTGGAGCGAGCCTTTCAAGACCATTCCATCCCACCGCACGCTCGCCATCCGCCGCGGCGAAAAGGAAGGTTTTCTCATGATGCGTGTGGAGGTGCCGTTGGATCGGGTGACCTCACAGGCTTTGCCCCTCTTCTGTAGCGGCGGTCTGCGACCGTCGTATGACAACGCTGGCAAGCACGTCGCCCAAGCCGTCGAGGACGGTTGCAAGCGCCTGCTCATGCCATCCATGGAAACGGAAGCCCGCCTGATGGCGAAAAAACGTGCCGACGAAACGGCCATCACCGTCTTCGCCGATAATTTCCGCGAACTCCTGCTCGCCTCGCCGCTCGGTGAGAAACGCTTGTTGGCCATCGACCCCGGCTTCCGCACCGGCTGCAAGACCGTCGTGCTTGATCGCTCGGGCAAGCTGCTCCACCACACCGTGCTTTACGCCACCGCAGGTTCACAAAACCAAGCTTACGAAGCCGCCGTGGAAGTCACCACGTTGATCAAAAAGCACGACATCGAGGCCATCGCCATCGGCAACGGCACCGCAGGCCGCGAAACGGAAGCGTTCATCAAAAAACTCAAACTCCCCTCCTCCATTCCCGTGGTGATGGTCAACGAGAGCGGCGCTTCCATTTACTCCGCCTCCGATGTCGCCCGCGAGGAATTCCCTAACGAAGATGTCACCGTGCGTGGTGCCGTGAGCATCGGCCGCCGTCTGATGGACCCGCTTGCCGAGTTAGTGAAAATCGATGCCAAAGCCATCGGCGTCGGCCAATACCAGCACGATGTCGATCAACGCGCGCTCAAAGCCAGCCTCGATGACACCGTCGTAAGCTGCGTAAACGCTGTGGGCGTGGAAATCAACACCGCCTCCAAACAACTCCTCTCCTACGTCTCCGGCCTCAACGCGTCGCTCGCCGAAAACATCGTTGCCTGGCGCAATGAAAACGGCGCGTTCACCTCGCGCGAGCAGTTGAAAAAAGTCCCGCGCCTGGGTGAAAAAGCCTTCGAACAAGCCGCCGGATTCCTCCGCGTGCGCGGCGGGAAGCATCCGCTCGATTCCTCCGCCGTCCACCCGGAACGCTACCTGCTCGTCGAGAAAATGGCGACCGACGTAGGCTGCAAGGTGGAGGAACTGCTCGGCAACGAAGCCGCTCGCAAGAAAATCGATTTACAAAAATACGTCGATGATCAAGTCGGCCTGCCGACGCTCAAGGACATCGTCGCCGAACTCTCCAAGCCCGGCCGCGATCCGCGTAAACAATTCGAGCTCTTTTCTTTCGTCGAAGGTGTCGATAAACCCACCGATCTCACCATCGGCATGAAGCTTCCCGGCATCGTCACCAACGTCACCGCCTTCGGTGCCTTCGTCGATGTGGGGGTGCACCAGGACGGCCTCGTCCATGTCTCACAGCTCGCGGACCACTTCATCCGGGATGCCTCGGAAGTCGTCAAGGTCGGCCAGAAAGTCCAAGTCACCGTCGTCGAGGTCGATCTGAAGCGCAACCGCATCGCCCTCTCCATGAAGAGCAAGGTCGATCTCGATAACCGCCGCTCCTCCGCCGACGACCGCGACTCCCGCCCCGGCGGCGGCAACCGGAATCAAGGCGGCCGGAATACAAATTTCGCCCCTGACACTGCCCCGAACAACGATTGGTTCTCACAAGCCCTCAGCAACGCGAAGAAGAAATGAACTAGAGCGTCCGGCTATGCCCACCGCCGGTTTTCTACTATCGGAAACTGAGTGCCGGGTGTTTCGATTAAATCAATAGACAAGTCCCCAAAGTTGCTTCGTATTTCCGCTGTGCCGACTGTCCAACTCAAGTATCAATCCTTCCACCCCTCCATCTGGCCCAAAATGATCGGCGAGGTTTCGCGGGATGCCATGCCGGGTGATTTCGTGCTGGTCCTGGGCAAAGAAGGCACGCCCTTCGGCTGGGGTTTGTGGAACCCGAAGTCCCGCATGCCGTTGCGGGTGGTGAGCCATTCATTGGATGAACTCGATGACAAAGCATTTTTTGAAAATGCCATCCGTCGTGCCGCCAAGCTTCGGCGCGAGGTTCTCAAGCTGGATGCGGAAACCGATAGCTACCGCGCCATCCATGGAGATGCGGATTTCATGCCAGGCATCGTTGCCGATAAATTCGCCGATGTGCTCTCGGTTGAAATCACCAATCTCGCCGCATGGCAGCGGCTGCCGAAATGGTTGCCGCTGCTTCACGAATGCTTCGATACCAAGCGCGTCGTCGTCGGTGTGGATATGGACCTGGCCCGCATCGAAGGCATTCCGCGCAGCGGTGGCGTGGAGTCGGATCAAGTGCGCTCGGTGAAAATCCGTGAGCACGGCGTGCGCTATGAAGTGGATTTCTCCGATGGCCACAAAACCGGTTTCTTTTGCGATCAACGGGATAGCCGGAAAAAATTCGGCGCTCTCGCAGAGGGCCGCACCGTGCTCGATCTGTGTTGTTATTCAGGCGGCTTCGGCATCTCCGCTGCTCTCGCAGGGGCCAGCGATGTCACGGGTGTGGACCTTGATGAAACCGCCATCGCCATGGCCAAGCGCAATGCGAATTTGAACCAGGCCCGCGTGAAATTCACCCATGCGGATGCCTTCACCTGGGCCCGCACCATGATCGAAAACGGGCGCACCTGGGATCTTGTCATCGCCGATCCACCGAAGTTCATCCATGGCCGCGAGGACGAACTCGGCACCGCGAAGTATGCGGATTTAAACAAGCTCGCGCTCCAGCTCGTGGCTCCGGAAGGCTTGTATGTGACGTGCTCCTGCTCCGGCATGTTAGGTGTGGGCGAGTTCGAGCAGCTCGTCATCTCCGCCGCCCACCGCCGCAACAAGCGCCTGCAAACTTTTGATCGCACCGGAGCCGGCCCGGACCACCCCACCCTCTCGAACTATCCCGAATCCCGCTACCTCAAAGTGCTGTGGTCCCGCGTGATTTGAAAGAACCTTTCCCCGCCAATCGTAACAATTCCCATGACACGCCGCCCCTTCATCGCCGCTCTTGGAGCCACCGCCGCCGCACTCGCCACCCGTGCCCGGGCGGATGAGCCTTCGGGAAAAAAACTCGGCTGGGCGCTCGTCGGGCTTGGTTCGCTCAGCACGAACCAGATTGCTCCGGCCCTGGCCAAATGCGAGCATGGCAAGCTTGCCGCGATCGTCACCGGCACTCCGGCCAAAGCGGAGAAGTGGAAGGAAACGTATAATATTCCAGACAGCCATATCTACAACTACGAGAACTTCGATAATATCGCCTCCAATCCCGACGTGGATGTGATCTACATTGTTTTGCCGAATTCCATGCACGAGGAGTTCACCCTGCGTGCGGCCAAAGCGGGAAAGCATGTTTTCTGTGAAAAGCCGATGGCGAACAACGCTGAGGAATGCCGCCGGATGATCGCTGCGGTGAAACAGGCTGGGAAACAATTAGGCGTTGCCTATCGTTGCCAGTTTGAGGCGCACCACCTTGAGTGCATCCGCATCGCCAGGGAAAAAGTGCTGGGTAACATCAAACACATCGAGGCGGGCTTCGGCTTCAAGATTGGCGATCCCACCCAATGGCGGCTGCGCAAAAAGCTCGCAGGCGGGGGTGCCTTGATGGACGTGGGAGTTTACGCCCTCCAAGCCAGCCGCTATCTAACGGGTGAGGAACCCATTGAGATTTCCGCGCAGGAAACCAAGACCGACCCGGTGAAATTCGCCGAAGTGGATGAGACCATCGTCTGGACCATGAAGTTCCCCTCCGGAATCACCGCCTCTCTCGTCACCACCTATGCCTTCAATGGTGCCAACGATTTCACCGCCTTCGCCGAGAATGGCATGTTTGGCATGAAATCCGCCTATGGCTATGATGGCCAGTCCGGCTGGACGTCGAACAAGGATTTGAAAATCGCGTTCCCACCCTCCGATCACTTTGTGTTGGAGATGGATGCGTTTTCCGCTGCTATTCTTGCAAATAAACCTTTCGAGCCTTCAGGGGAAGATGGCCTCAAGGATCTGCTCGTCATCGATGCGATCTATCGCTCCATCCGTGAAGGCAAAGCCATCGCTCCCGAGAAAGTCTAACCTTCCAACAGTGGTGCGGCTTGCACCGAGACGGACATCGAGTCTAAAACAAAGTCTCCGAAGATTGTTGCCAGCGCGACATCCGCAGCATCCCGCCCGTAAGCAATCACGATTCGATTTCCTTTCGGCTCCGCCTGCGTCGCATCAAAAGTGTACCAGCGCCCACCGATGAAGGCCTCAAACCATGCGTGCAAATCCATGGGCTGCAATTCATAGAGAAAGCCCACCACCATTCTTGCGGGAATGCTCATGGCCCGGCACAGTGCGATGCCCAGGTGCGCGAAATCCCGACAAACCCCGCATCCCATTTCAAGAGTTTCCAGCGCAGAAGTAGAGGCATTGCTGGATTCCGCCACGTAGCGGATTTGCTGTTGCACCCATTCTTGGATCACCCGCGCCTGTTGGTAGCTCGGAGCCACCTCGCCGACGATGGACCGGGCCATTTCCGTCAATTGATCGGACTGGCAATAGCGACTCGGCAGCAAAAATTGAATCACCTCCGGGGGCAAATCCTGCACCGGTGTCAAGGATGCCCGTAGGTTCACATCAACACTGTTTTCCACTTTCACCTGATATCGCACGGTGACCTGAAATTTGCCCAAGGGCATCATCGTCCTTTGGCAAAGATTCCCGTAGCCATCCGTGAACTCAATCATCGGCACTTCCGGTTTGAACAAATACTCTTCTAACAAAACCGTCTGCGCGGCCCCGCTGCGCGGGCGCAACATGAAGATCACCGCCACCTCTTCAGTGGTCTCGTAGGACAAATGGCATTCAGCATTGAGGATCATAATAAAAGGACCAAAGATCTTACACCGCCATCAGCCGGGTCAGTTGTCCATTTAACGGAGCTGTTAGGCAAGCCAATTCGAGAAAGGGGAGCACACGCGCCCCCGCGTGTGGTCGTTGGCGCCCCCGCCGAGGAGGGCGTGGATTTGGATCGGGCGGCGTTTCCTCAGAGAAAAACTGTCACGCCGCCGCAGACTACTCCTTCAGCCAGCCGCACGCCTGTTTGGCGAAGTAGGTGAGGATCATGTCCGCGCCGGCGCGTTTGATGGCGATGAGGGATTCAAGCACGATGGCTTTTTCATCCAGCCAGCCACTGGTGGCGGCGTTTTTCAGCATGAGATACTCGCCACTCACCTGATAGGCGGCGATTGGCAGGGTGGTTTCCGCGCGGATTTTCGCGATGACATCAAGGTAGGGCCCGGCGGGCTTCACCATGAGCATGTCCGCGCCTTCCGCATCATCGAGGCGAGCTTCGCGGATCGCTTCACGCGAGTTCCCAGGGTCCATCTGATAGGTTTTCTTATCGCCATCTTTGGGTGCGGAATCCAGCGCGCCGCGGAAAGGCCCGTAGAAGGCTGAGGCGTATTTAGCGGCGTAACTGAGGATGGAAACCTGAATGAATCCTTCATCATCGAGCGCCTCACGGATCGCCTCCACGCGACCATCCATCATATCCGAAGGGGCGACGATGTCTGCCCCGGCGCGTGCGTGGCAGAGCGCTTGCTCGCAGAGAACCCAGACGGTCTCATCGTTGAGGATGGAGAGTTCTCCGGATTCGTCGCGCTGGACGATGCCATCGTGGCCGTCCGAGTTATAGGGATCCAGCGCCACATCGGTGATGACGCAGAGTGTGGGATGCGCTGCTTTAAGCCTGCGGACCGCCCGAGGGACAAGTCCTTCGCTGTTCGACGCTTCTTCGGCAGCGGGAGTCTTCAGCGCCTCGTCTATTTTTGGAAACAACACTACGGCGGGAATCCCCAAGGCATGCGCTTCTCCCGCCTCTTTTACCAGACTCGCCAACGACCAACGGGTGACACCCGGCATCGAGGCGATCGCCACATCCTCTTCCTCTTCATGGAAAAACAATGGCAGGATGAAATCTGCGGGAGCGAGCGAGGTCTCCCGGATCATTGAGCGAATGGCAGGCGTGCGGCGGTTACGGCGGGGACGGTGCATGGGTGGGGAATTTAAGATTGGAGATTGGAGATTTGAGATTTGAGATTGGAGACTTGAGATTGGAGATTTGAGATTGGAGATTTGAGATTGGAGATTTGAGATTTGAGATTTGAGATTTAAACGGCGGCGATGGCGATGGCGTTCGCGGCGGCGTATTCGCGGGCGTGGGTGAGGCTGATTTGAATTTCAGTGATGCCGTGGGATTTGGCAAACTCCGCGGCGGCACCTGTGAGAGCGAGTTTTGGAGCGCCCGAGGGATCACGGGTGATTTCAAGATCGAGCCAACCCGCTTGCCCGCCGATGCCGGTGCCGAGAGCTTTTGAAACGGCCTCCTTGGCGGCAAAACGCGCGGCGTAGTGAAGCTCGGATTTCTTTTGGGAAGCGCAATATTGTCGCTCAGCCGGAGTGAAGAGCTTGGCGAGGAATGGCTCCCCAAGACGCGTGATCGCGGCGGCGATGCGCTCGATTTCCACTACGTCGATGCCGATGCCATGAATCCGCATAATGTTAGAGCGAGTAGGAGGTCATCAGGTTTTTCATTTCTCTGACAGCGTTGGTAAGGCCCACCCTCGTAGCATGGGAAATGAGGCTATGGCCGATGTTTAATTCAGCTAAATGGGGAATGGTGAGGATCTGTGAGAGATTTTGGTAATTGATGCCATGGCCGGCATTCACCTGGAGGGCGGCGTTGTGCCCGGCTTGCGCGGCGATGATGAGGCGCTCCAGCTCGGCTTGTAATTCCCCACCCTGGGCATTGGCAAAGGCGCCGGTATGAAGCTCGATCATCTCGGCGCGGGATTTCTCGGCGGCATCGATTTGTTTTAAATCGGGATCGATGAAAACGCTCACGCGGATCCCGGCATCTTGCAAGCGGGCGATGACCAGCCGGGCTTTATCAAAGTTTCCCGCCACATCAAGGCCGCCTTCGGTGGTGACTTCCATGCGGTTTTCAGGGACGAGGCAGACAAACTCAGGCTTGAGCTGGAGGGCGATGCCGAGCATTTCCTCGGTCACACCCATTTCGAGGTTGAGTGGGAGTGGCACCTCGGCGCGGATTCGGAAGGCATCCGCATCCTGCATGTGGCGGCGATCCCCGCGGATGTGGATGGTGAGGGAATCCGCCCCGCCCGCCAACGCTGCGTGGCCCGCCTCGACGGGGCAAGGCTCGGCATTCGGCGAGGCCAGCATGTTTGAGTAACGCGCTTGGCGGAGCGTGGCGATGTGGTCGATATTGACTCCAAGGAGTAAAGGCATACCGGGAAATAGCGCGGGCGGTGCCTCCCTGCAAGGCTCAGTTCTAGGGCGGCGCAAGAAGCGTGAAAGGCCATGCGGGAATATTTCGCAGAAGCCAAAAGGAAAGGATGACGCCGACGAGGACCCAGCCCGTCTTAGCGCCAAGATTGAGCCGGTAAGGAAAAGGCTTCCCCCGCACCCACCCGATGGCCTCAAGGGCCAGAGCGAAAACGGCGAGTGGGAGCAGAATCATGCCCATGGGATTGAAGCGGAATGCCTTGGCGATCTCTCCGTTCAAGGCGGCATGAGCTGCCCGTGTCATTCCGCAACCGGCGCAATCCAGGCCCGTCCAGTGGTGGAAAAAACAGGGCGGCAACCACGGCAAGCCGGAAGGCCCGCTTTGGCGCAGTGAAAAGGCTGCGATCACGAGACCTAACACCCCGAGCGTGACCCAAAGTGCACGATCCGCACGCATCATTCAAAGAGTCGGAGTGGTGGGTGCCATCGCGGCCCCGGCATAACCCAAGATAGTGAATAGCACCCAAATGGTGACTACGACCAAGCCGGCGCCCACGGTGATAATACACCATTTTTTCGCCTTCTTGGAGGCTTCCAATGCACCATTCAAATCACCTTTCGCCACCAATCCATCGACCTTGGTGGCGAAGATGATGGCCGGAATTCCGAATGGCCAGCAACATAAAATCGTAACGACAATCGATTGCCAAAGGTAGTTGGGAATCGGCCCAGCAGGCGCAGGTGCGGGTGAGGTGGTGGCTGGAGGCGCATAGGGCGAGTTGGGCGCTGTTCCCGTCAAGGGCGTGAGCGGTCCAGCGGCCTGAGCCGGGCTTACTGCCGCGGCGAGTTCCGGGATTTTAGAGACGGGCAGCCAATCGGTCATTCCTTCCCGCCACACCATGTCAGATTGGTATATCTCGCCGGATGAAATTTTTGAGACCAAGACCTCCTGCGAGATTGGGCCATTCTGACTGCCGCCTTTTGAGTAAAACCACTGCATGAAAATTCTTTAAGGGAAATGGCGGGCTGCCGCTACTCCAAAAATCATAAATCCCA